>JAFTPY010000146.1 GCA_017463035.1 Lachnospiraceae bacterium | reverse complement strand
ATGCAGGGAACAGGCAAAGATTTAGCGTTGTGTAATTATAAATTTTTTGCTATCATAAAAAGGAATAAAATAAACCGGCACGAACGATTCGGATGAGGCGACACGAGTATCCGGAGCGGGATCGTGCAGAAAAGAGGGAGCATGTATTCGGTTGAATTAAAGAAAATGGTGCAGAAGATGCAGCTTGAGAATTGTACACCGGAGATTGATATCAGTCATATATTGATTAAGCATCCGGATGTAAATCGTCCTGCGTTGCAGTTGGCAGGTTTTTTTGACTATTTTGATGCGGAACGCGTGCAGATTATCGGAAACGTAGAGCATGCTTATATGGAAAAGATGGAAAAGGATCACGGCATCAGTATTATGGAAAAACTGATGAGCTTTAAAGTGCCGTGTATCGTATTTTGCCGTAATATCGAAGTGCCGGAGGAGATGCGTAAAATTGCAATCAAAGCAGGAGTACCGTTATTCCGTTCCCCGGCATCCACCTCTTCCTTCTGTGCGGAGTTGATTCGCTGGTTAAAGGTAGAATTGGCACCGCGTATTTCCATTCACGGTGTGTTGGTTGATGTATACGGCGAAGGCATTCTGATTATGGGAGAAAGCGGTATCGGTAAGAGTGAGGCTGCGTTGGAGTTAATTAAACGCGGACACCGTCTGGTTTCCGATGACGTGGTAGAGATAAAGAAGGTAAGTGATGAGACCTTAATCGGTACGGCACCGGATATTACGAGACATTTTATCGAACTTCGAGGTATCGGTATTATTGATGTAAAGACTCTGTTCGGTGTGGAAAGTGTAAAAAACACCCAGTCCATTGACCTTGTAATTAAGCTGGAAGAGTGGAATCGTGATAAGGAATACGATCGCTTCGGTTTAGAAGAGGAATATACGGAATTCCTCGGAAATAAGGTGGTATGTCATTCCATTCCGATTCGTCCGGGTCGTAACCTTGCGATTATTTGTGAGTCCGCTGCGGTAAATTACCGTCAGAAGAAGATGGGATACAATGCGGCACAGGAGCTTTATAATCGTGTAACCAATAACTTGATGAAAAAGAATGATTAAGGACAGGAGAATAGAGATGGAACAGTTTGTATTCGGAATCGATATCGGAGGAACTTCCGTAAAGTGCGGCTTGTTTACCATGGACGGTACGGTAAAGGATAAATGGGAAATACCGACGGACCGCACCGACGGCGGAAAGAATGTGCCGCGGGATATTGCAAATGCAATCAATGCCAAGTGTGCGGAACTTAACATTGCCAAGGAGCAGGTGGTAGGCGTAGGCTTGGGAGTACCTGGACCGGTAAAGGAGAACGGTTATGTGGATCATTGTCCGAATCTGGCATGGCGTGATATCAATGTAAATGAAGTAATGACAAAGCTTCTCGGTGTACCGGCGGTGGCGGCGAATGATGCCAATGTGGCGGCTCTCGGTGAAATGTGGAAGGGCGGCGGTGTCGGCGTTAAGAATCTGGTACTGGTGACCTTGGGAACCGGTGTCGGCGGCGGTATAATCGTAGAAGGTAAGATTGTTGCCGGAGCCTTCGGTGCCGGCGGCGAGCTTGGTCATATGGTAATGAATCCGCAGGAGACCGTACAGTGCGGTTGCGGCGGTTACGGTCATTTGGAGCAGTATGCATCCGCTACCGGTATTGTACGTATGGCAAAGAAGCGTCTTGCGGAAACCGAGGATGCTTCCGTGCTTCGCAGCATCGAGCCCCTTACCGCAAAGGATATTTTCGATGCGGCAAAGGCAGAGGATAAGGTTGCGACAGAATTGGTGGAGGAGCTTGGTGAGGTATTGGGAAGAGCCCTTTCCCATGTGGCAGCGGTAACCGACCCGGAGGCTTTTGTTATCGGCGGAGGCGTATCCCGTGCAGGTGAGATTTTGACAAAGACCGTAGAGCGTCATTATAACCATGGAATTATGAAGGCATTGCAGGGAAAAGAATTCCGTCTTGCAACCTTAGGAAACGATGCCGGAATTTACGGTTCGGCGAAGCTGATTTTAGACCGTTTGGAAAAATAAAGGGGGAACTGCTTTGGAAGCTTTTTACGAAGAACTCTGTAAAAGTATAACAGAAGAGGGAAGTGTTCTGCGCGAGGAGCCGATGAAGAATCATACAACATTTCGTGTGGGAGGACCGGCGGAATACTTTGTTACGGTAACGACAACGGAAGAGCTGCAGGCGGTGGTAAAGCTTTGTAACCGGAGTAATGTACCGTGGTTTGTTTTGGGAAACGGCAGTAACCTGTTGGTTTCCGATACCGGAGTAAGAGGCGTGGTATTGCGTCTTTCGGGTGAGTTTACGCAATGTGAGATTAAAGAGAATATAAAGGACGGAACTGCGGATGCGGTGGCAGGAGGGGGAATGCTTCTTTCTGCCTTTGCCATGCAGCTTGCTAAGAAAGGGTTTTCAGGTTTTGAGTTTGCAGCCGGGATTCCGGGAAGCGTAGGTGGTGCGGTTATGATGAATGCCGGCGCTTACGGCGGAGAAATCAAGGATTGTATTACCCGGGCGGAGGTTGTAACCGAAGACGGAGAATGCCGTTTTTTTTCGGCAGAAGAGCTTCGGTTGTCCTATCGTCACAGTGTTTTGACGGAGATGAGAGGGATTGTGACAAAGGCATGGTTTTCTTTCCCAATCGGCTCCAAGTTATATATCCTGTCCAATATTGAGATGTTGAATCGAAAGAGAAAAGAAAAACAGCCGCTGGAGTATCCGAGTGCAGGTTCCACCTTTAAGCGCCCGGAAGGAAACTTTGCGGGAAAACTGATTATGGAAGCGGGCCTTGCCGGGAAACAGATCGGAGGAGCGGCAGTTTCCGAGAAACATTGCGGTTTTGTCATTAACAAGGGAGATGCAACGGCAGCGGATATTTATGCCTTGATGCAATATGTAATTAAAACAGTGGAAGAGACCAGCGGGGTACGGTTAGAGCCGGAAGTGAAGCTGCTGGGTGACTTTTCCGCATAGCTGCTGCGGAGGAAGTTATGTCGTTTTCAATGGATGTAAAAGAAGAACTTTTCGGGGTAAATGTTGCGGCCAGACATTGTAAAATTGCCGAACTTTCCGCCCTTGTGGTTCAGTGCGGGAAAATATATGTTGACAAAAGTGGACATTTTCATATAAAATTACAAACGGAAAGCGGATATGTGGCTCGTAAATGTAATATACTGTTCCGACGATTGTGTAAGATACCGTTATTTGTATCGGTTCGTACTTCGAAGGGCAAACAGTCCTATGCCCAGTATGCGATTGATATATGCGGTGATGAGAATGTCCGGAAAACAGTTGAGTTGTTAAAATTGAAAATATCAGGAAAAGACGGTACGCTGAAGGCGGACGGCATGGTATGGATGCAGGCCTGTTGTAAGCGTGCGTTTTTGCGCGGAACTTTTTTGGCGTCAGGGTCCATCAGTAATCCTCAGAAATCCTATCACTTTGAGATTTGTGAAACGGATCAAGGCAGGGCGGAGCAGTTAACGGAGCTGATGCATTCCTTTGATGTGGACGCCAAGACGATTTTGCGAAAAAACTATTATGTGGTGTACATCAACGAGGGTGAACAGGTTTCCGAGATGTTAAATATCCTGGAAGCACACAGAGCACTGATGGAATTTGAAAATATCCGCATTGTGAAGGATGTGCGTAATTCCGTAAATCGTAAGTTTAATTGTGAGATGGCGAATCTGAGTAAGACCGTGAATGCGGCCAGAAAACAGTATGAGGATATTGTTTATATACGGGATTCGGTAGGTCTGCATGAATTATCCGAGGGGTTGGAGGAAATTGCGCAGTTGCGATTGGAGTATCCGGAAGCATCGTTAGTGGAATTGGGGGAAATGCTGAGTCCGAGACTCGGTAAATCGGGAGTAAATCACCGTTTAAAAAAAATCAGCGAATATGCAGAGAGTTTGCGAGGCAAATAGAAGGAGGATTTGAAATGATTTCAAAGAGTATTACAATCAGTATCCCGTCCGGCTTGGAGGCAAGACCGGTGGCACTTTTGGTACAGGTGGCAAGTCGCTTTGACAGCAAGATTACCATCGAAAGCGGAGACAAGACCGTAAACGCCAAGAGCATTATGGGAATGATGACGCTGGGACTTGCGGCGGGAGAAAATGTAACGGTGAATGCAGACGGTGCGGATGAAGAAAGTGCGGTTGCTGAAATCGAAAAGTATCTGAGCGCTGAGAACTAGGAAGATGCCGTAAAGATGCATTTGTGTGTCTTTACGGCTTTTTACTTTTAGGCGACCGTGCTGGTTACGGGGAGTCCGCAGGCGGACTCTTAGTTACAGAAAGGAGCAGGTATGGAGTTTACGCATCTTCATGTACATACGGAGTACAGTCTTTTGGACGGCTCTTCCAAAATTAAAGAAATTGTGGCAAGAGCAAAGGAACTGGGGATGGATAGCCTTGCAATCACAGACCATGGAGTTATGTACGGCGTGATTGATTTTTACCGTGCCTGTAAGGCGGAGGGAATCCGTCCTATTTTGGGGTGTGAGATTTATGTGGCACCGGGCTCACGTTTTTTGAAGGAAGGGAGCGATTCCGAAGAACGCTACTATCATTTGGTGCTTCTTGCGGAGAATAATACCGGCTATGCCAATTTGATGAAGATTGTATCCAAGGGATTTACGGAAGGATATTACTATAAACCAAGGGTAGACCTGGAGGTGTTACGGGAGTACCACGAGGGAATTATTGCGCTTTCCGCGTGTCTTGCGGGGGAAGTGGCAACCTATTTAAAGAAAGGCTTTTATGAGGAAGGAAAGGCGGCGGCACTTCGCCTTTTTGATATTTTCGGAGAGGGCAATTTCTTTCTTGAGATGCAGGACCACGGGATTCCGGAGCAACGGACAGTGAATCAGTCCCTGCTTCGTTTAAGCGCGGAAACGGGAATTCCGTTAGTGGCGACAAACGATGTACACTATACCTTTGCGGAGGATGAACAGGCCCACGATATTTTGTTATGCATCCAGACCCAGAAAAAGGTGACGGATGCGGATCGTATGCGATATGAAGGAGGACAATATTATCTGAAGTCTCCGGAAGAAATGCTGGAACTATTTCCGTATGCGAAAGAGGCGCTAAAGCGTACCAAGGAAATTGCGGACCGGTGTGAGGTGGAGATTGTATTCGGTGAGTATAAATTGCCTCATTATGAGGTGCCGGAGGGGTATGATGCCTGGACTTATTTGCAGGCTCTTTGTGCAGAGGGCATGAAAAAGCGTTATCCGGTGGTGACGAAGGAGTTACAGGAACGCTTGGATTACGAGCTGGGTGTGATTCACCGGATGGGATTTGATGATTACTATCTGATTGTATGGGATTTTATTAAATATGCCAAGGACCATGATATTATGGTAGGGCCGGGACGAGGCAGCGGTGCGGCAAGTATTGCGGCGTATGCCCTGGGGATTACGGATATCGACCCGATTCGTTACCAGCTTCTGTTTGAGCGTTTTCTGAATCCGGAGCGTGTATCCATGCCGGACTTCGATATTGATTTCTGCTTCGAACGAAGACAGGAAGTAATCGATTATGTTGTGGAGAAATACGGAAAAGAGAAGGTGGTACAGATTGTTACCTTCGGTACCATGGCAGCCAGAGGGGTTATCCGCGATGTGGGACGTGCCTTGGATTATTCCTATGCTCAGTGTGACCAGGTAGCGAAGATGATTCCGATGGAGCTCGGTATTACCATAGAGAAGGCATTACAAATCAATTCGGAGCTTCGTACTCTTTATGAAACCGATGAGAAGATTCGGTATTTGATTGATATGTCCATGCGTTTGGAAGGGTTACCTCGTCATACCTCCATGCATGCGGCGGGAGTGGTCATTTCCAATGCCCCGGCGGATGATTATGTACCGTTGTCCAGAGGCTCCGACGAAGCCATTACTACCCAGTTTACCATGACCACCTTAGAGGAACTGGGACTGTTAAAGATGGACTTTTTGGGGCTTCGTACCCTGACCGTAATTCAGGATGCGGAAAAGCTGGTAAATAAAAATCGTCCGAGAGAACAATGGTTGGATATGAACGCCATTGACTATGATGACCCGAATATCTACGAGATGATCGGAAACGGAAAATCGGAGGGTGTGTTCCAGCTGGAAAGCACCGGAATGAAGAACTTTATGAAGGAATTAAAGCCGGAGAATCTGGAAGATGTCATCGCAGGAATATCCCTGTATCGTCCGGGCCCGATGGACTTTATTCCGAAGTATATTAAGGGAAAGCAGAATCCGGACAGTATCGTCTATGATTGTCCGGAACTGATACCGATTTTAAAGACCACCCACGGCTGTATCGTGTATCAGGAACAGGTTATGCAGATTGTACGTGAACTGGCAGGGTACAGTTACGGTCGAAGCGACTTGGTACGTCGTGCCATGGCAAAGAAAAAAGCCGATGTCATGGCAAAGGAACGACAGAATTTTGTATACGGTAATGAGGCGGAAGGGGTAAAAGGATGTGTGAAAAACGGTATCCCGGAAGCAATCGGTAATAAGATATTTGACGAGATGACGGATTTCGCAAAGTATGCGTTCAATAAGGCACATGCGGCTTGCTATGCGGTAGTATCCTATCGTACCGCATATTTGAAATACTATCATCCGGTAGAGTTTATGGCGGCGCTTATGACGTCCATCATGGACCAGACCGCGAAGGTATCCCAGTATATTCTGACATGTCGTCAGATGGGAATTGAAATTTTACCGCCGGATGTGAATTACGGCGAAGAGCGGTTTACGACGGAAGGAAATGCAATCCGGTTTGCCCTGGCGGCAATTAAAGGTATCGGAAAGCCGGTGATTCGCGAGATTGTGGCAGAGAGAGAAGCAAACGGACCGTTTACCACGTTGAAGGATTTTATCGACCGGTTGTCCGGAACAAGTATAAACAAACGGGCGCTGGAAAGTTTTATTAAGGCAGGAGCGTTCGATTGTCTTAAAGGAAACAGACGGCAGTTTATGCTGAGTTATGCGGCAATTGTGGACGGAATCATTACGGATAAAAAGAAAAATCTCTCCGGACAGATGAGTCTGTTTGATTTTGCGGCACCGGAGGAAAAAGAAGAGTTCGAAGTACGCATGCCGGATGTTCCGGAATTTGAGAAAAGCGAATTGCTGGCTCTCGAGAAAGAGACACTCGGCATTTATCTGAGCGGTCACCCGTTGGATGAGTATCAGGCATTGCTGGATAAAAACGTGACAAAAATGTCGGTGGATTTTGCGGCGGATGAAGAGAGTGAGGATGCGGAACCGAAGGTTCGGGACGGGGATACGGAGATTATCGGAGGCATTATTACCGCAGTTACCAGAAAAACAACACGAAGTAATTCCATGATGGCCTTTGTAACGGTGGAGGATGTGCTTGGAACCGTGGAAGTAATTGTTTTTCCGAAGGATTATGAAAAGTATAAGCAGGAGCTTTTCGAGGATAATAAAATATTAATCAGAGGTCGTGTGGCAGTGGAAGAAGAAAAAGCGGCCCGATTAATCTGCAGCGATATTGTGACCTTTGCGGCAATGCCGAGAGAGGTGTGGGTGCGATTTCCGGACAAAGAAGCGTTTCTGAACAGAGAAAAGGAACTGTATGGGATTTTGGATTCTTTTGACGGGAAAGACGAGACGGTAGTATATTGTGTGGCAGAAAAAGCAATCAAAAGATTGCCGAAAAATCACAGTACACAGGTGTGTGAGGCCCTGATTTTGCGTTTGGAAGCAACTTTTGGCAAAGATTCTGTAAAAGTTGTGGAAAAAACCCTTGAAAAAAGGGGATAAACGCTGTACAATACAATAAATGCATGTTATTAAGCACGGAGGAATACAAAATGGCTACAAAAAAGACAGATGTAAACAAGACGGTGGAAAAGAAAGCCGGTGATCATATTAAGACGATTGGTGTATTAACCAGCGGCGGAGATGCTCCGGGTATGAATGCGGTCATTCGTGCGGTTGTCAGAACAGCTCTTGCAAACGGGAAAAAAGTAAAGGGCATCCGCAGAGGATATGCCGGACTTTTGGATGAGGATATCATCGACATGGATGCAAAGAGTGTAGCAGACATTATCCAGCGTGGCGGTACGATTCTGTATACGGCAAGATGTGCGGAGTTTACGACACCGGAGGGACAAGATAAGGGTGCTGCGATTTGTAAGAAGCACGGAATCGATGCAGTGGTTGTTATCGGCGGCGACGGTTCTTTCCAAGGTGCAAGAAAGCTTGCGGCACGCGGAATTAATACCATCGGTGTTCCGGGTACCATTGACCTT
>JAFTPY010000145.1 GCA_017463035.1 Lachnospiraceae bacterium | reverse complement strand
GTGAAGAAATCTTTGTATACATTATTTATTTTTATCATAAAACGCCTCCAACTCCGGTCTGCACTCCATAAAAACCTTTCCCAAATCCGGATCAAAATGCTGTCCCAGGGCCTCTTCGATAATATGAAATGCCTCATCATAGGAAAATGCTTCTTTATAGCATCGCTTGCTTACCAAAGCATCAAACACATCCGCCAGTGCCATAATCCGGGCTTCCACCGGAATATCCGTCCCTGTCTTTCCCGTAGGATAACCGAATCCGTTCCACTTCTCATGATGGTAATATGCCACGTTCTTTGCCACTTCCACAAAGGCATCATCCTCTACTCCCTTCAGAATACTTTCCACAATCCGGGCACCCTCCGCAGAATGACGTTTCATCTCCGCATACTCCGCATCCGTATATTTCCCCGGTTTCCGAAGCACCGCATCATCAATGGCAACCTTACCCAAATCATGCATCGGAGCCGCTTTTATTACCAACTTTAAGAACTCCTCGGAAAAACCGAATTGTTCCCTGCACTCCATTAACCGTTCCGCAAATATATGCACCACCTCACTGGTACGCTTAATATGACCGCCGGTATTGCTGTCTCTGTTTTCCACCATTTCCGCCATACCGAGTACCATCATGTCCTTGATATAAGTAATGTGCTCCGTTTTTTCTTCTACATCCTTTTCCAATTTGGTATTATAGGCCTCAATGGCATTATAATAATTTCGTTCGGAAGTCCTGTCAATAAATTCAACCAAAAAGCCGATAGAGGTCTTTTTTCCGTGCTTTAATTCCCGCACATCCACCAGAAAATACCGTTCTCCCACGGTAATCATCCGGTGAGTCAAAATATCATCGTCATCCCGCAACAAGCCCCGGATAACATTCTGATACAGACAATCCTCCGAAACGGGCACCGGCTTATCGATAATCCAATTCTTAACTTCCGGAAACAACTTTTTGACATTATCGTTTGCACTGATATATCTGCCTTTATTGTCAATTACAATATATCCGTACTCCTGTAATTTTTCTATGGAACTTAAAATATTAGCAGACATATCGTACATGTTAATCCGATCAAAATACCGCATCAATAATATCATACCGATTAAGAAGCCCACCGGCAAATAACTGACCTTCGTTCCGATAACTCTCTCCACAATGTAAGTAAGAGATACCGCCGCGCAAAGAAAACTCATGGTGACAACCGTTTGGGTAGGAATCTCTTTCCTTTTTTTAACGGCATATCCGATAAAGAAAAGTAACATAACACTGTACATTACCATCATCACCGGATACAAAATGCGAAGAGGACCGTATTCCTTTATAAGGTAACTAAAACCATCCTCCTGCACTAACTCCACGGATTTATAGTACCAATCCGTATGGCCGATGGTCATAACCAGTGCAAATACCAGCGTTGCATATCCCATCAAAAACCACTTAAAATAACGGTTTACTTTAATATTACACAATCTTGTGACTACCAGAAAAACCACAAACGGAAGATAACTGCCTCCAACATACATGATTTTATTTGCCCAAACAGCCGACTCTACCGTCTCGGAAACCGACAGCATATACTGACCGGCACTATTCACGGTTAATAAAACGCCAAACAAAATAAACGCATTATCCACCTTCCGGTTTTTCACCAAAATCGATCCGGTCATGATAACCGAAATCACAAGTACTGTCAGATAGAACCATGTAACCATAGGCTTCCCCCTCCTTTGTATGTTTCAAAAGCGGACTCTTATGCCCGATGGTTTCCGAGTCCGCTTTCCAAAAATAAATTACATCAATTGTTGCCCGTTAATCACTAAACGGAACGCATGATTCAGACATTCTGCCGCCTTCTTACAAAGAATCATACGGTTTAAGAAAATCTCGAAATAATTCGCCACCGAGCACTCCTTTGTATCGATAGTCAGCTTCAATTCGATGCACTCGCCCTTTCGCACAATGACCTCCGACTCCTTTACGGAATAATTTACACGATCATGAATGTCAAAAGTGGCAAAGTCCTGATTCCGCACGCGGGTATAGCGCACATCGGTCTTGTCCGCTAAGATGAGTGCCGCCGCCACCGGATTTACCGGATACGCGGTGGACTCATCGTGGTTTCCGATGGCAGTGATAATCGTTGCGATATCCTCGTCATCGGCTCCCATCTTGTCCAAAATGCGGAACGCCATCACAGCACCGCTCTGGGCATGATCGATACGATTAATCACATTGCCGATATCATGAAGATATCCCGCAATCTTTGCCAGTTCGATTTCTCTTTCACTGTAACCCAGCGTTCGTAAAATGTCGCTGGCAACCACCGCAACCTTTGTCACATGGGCAAAGCTGTGCTCTGTATAGCCCAAGGCCTTTAAAGACTCATCTGCCTTCTTGATATATGTCTCCACACTGGGATTTGCTTTTACTGCTTCATACGTAATGCTACTCATAGTCTATTCTCCACACGGACCGAGGTAAGACTCCTTAAACGGCTTTGCAAGCGGATATACAACAATCTTCTGTACTACCACACCGGCATCCACCGCACCTACGGTCAAACGGTTTTCCCCTTTCTTTAACGTTACGGTCAGCTTACACTGTCTAATGTTATACAATACATTGTTATTCCATTCCGCATTCCAGCAATTTCCCGCCAGGAAGTTTTTCGGAAGCGTCGAGAACACCTCCGTCACACTGTCATTTGCGGTAAGGGCCAGACGCTGGGCATCTCCCGGATATAACGGATTGGTCGGTGCTACATATACAGCCACACCGTACTGTCCGTCTTGTGCCGCCTCAAACAAATACGTCAGCTCCGCCGTCTCATGCTTTGCCGCCTGCTCCTCGGTAAAGCTTTCCGTGGTCGGATATGCCTTTACGGAATCCTTCGTACGTCCGTAGTTTGTCAGCACTTTATACTCTACAGCACCTTCCTTACGGCTTTCCGCAAAATCTCCTGCCTCAAATACCACGTAATCTCCGATTCCCTGTACCTGCTTTGTATATCCCTCCGCAAAACTTTCCTTGCGAAGCTTCACCAGTGCCGGAGCCACACGTTCTACCTTAAGCTCAAAAGCTCTTCTGTTGGCAAAAATCTTTACCGTGCCGGCTGTTCCCGCTTCCCCGCCGGTTACATTTACCGTCAACCATGCATTCATTTCATAAGAGCCCTTCTCCAAATCAACCGAGCATTCACCTTCCGCAACAGCAGAAAATTCTACCTTCTCCACACCGCCGTTTAACAGTTCCACACGAACCGCTCCACCGGCCCTCGGTGTGGTAACGGCAATACTTCCGCCAAGATAAATTCTGTCTTCTCCGAACAAACGAAGCGCCGGTCTCACGCCCTTTACACCGTATACGGTCTGTGCCACCGGATACTGCCATCCCTCATCATTCCATGCACGAAAGCCGATATGGGCAGAGGACATCATATGATTCCACTTACCGTCAGCCGCCTTGTGATACTCCTCCGTCAACTCCGTATCTCTCAAAATAGCACTCTCGATTTCCTTTGCATAACGGTTAGCCACCGTCATACCGCTTCTTGCATAATACTGATTCATGCCGGAGGCTGTCTGCATCTGAATCACATTGGCAGACGCTACCGCCGGGAAATACACCAACTGACAGAATGCCGCCTTGTATTCCTTCTTACAGGAAACATACAGCTTCGTGGCAGTCTCTGCAAGCTTCTGTGCCCTTGCGCGGATTTTCTCCGTCTCTCCGTAATGCACCGGATGGTATACATCCGCAGCCATCACCTCAGGGCGACGCATACCGTTTAATCTGGTATACTCCTTTAAAATATATGAAATCTCGTCTAACTCGTCCCTGGTAAATCCACCTCCGAACTGTGCCTTCACAAATGCGTCCGTAAAAGCTTCCGTCTGATTCGGCGCAGCGGTACCGTTCTTCTCAAAATCATAAGCAAGGTTCATAAAGTAGGAAAGCGGGAACTCCTGCGGCTTTAAATCACCTACATTTACAATCCAGATATCACGGATACCGTAATCATAGGCCATGGACATCTGCTCCCAAACCTTTGCAATCGGTGTGGAGTTTACCCACTCATAGGACACCGGACCACCATGGTAGTCAAAATGGTAATACATACCGAAACCGCCCTTATGCTCACGGAACTCCTTCTTAGGCAGGGTACGCATATTACCGAAATTATCCTCACAAAGCATCAGCGTCACACCGTCCAGACCGTCCCAATCCTTCAGACCGGCAGTCTCGGCATCCCCGTAGAAATACTCCTCCACTTCCTTGTACAAAGCCAGCATCTGCGGTACCTGCGTCGTATCCTCATTCACATACTTTGCAATCAGCTTTCTCTGCTCCGTGATAATATCCTTAAGCAGGCTGATATTCTGCTCCAGCGTCGCGTCCGGTCCTAACATGGAGGTATCACGCTCCCCCCGCATACCGATGGTAATAATATTTTCAAACTTACCGCTGCGGGAAAGACCCTCTTCCCAATATTTGAGAAGACCGTCACGGTTGGTATAGTAATTCCACTCGTTTCCGAAGCGGGTCTCCGGCCCTCTTACCTTGTCCCATTCCTCACTGGCACGAAGACACGGCTCATGATGGGAGGTACCCATTACCACACCGTATGTATCCGCCAGTTCTGCATTTGCCAGTCCCGGTCCGTCAAGCGGGAAGGAGGCAGACCACATCGCCGGCCATAAATAATTACCTTTCATACGAAGCAGTAATTCAAATACATGCTCATACATCTTTGCGTTAAAGCCGCCGAATTTCTCGCAGGTCCAACCTCCGAAAGACGGCCATTCATCATTGATAAAGAATCCTCTGTACTTTACGGACGGCTCTTTAGAAGTAATCATCCGGTCATCCGCAACCACCGGCTCCTTACACTTTACCGGCGGTACATCTGCCCAGTATACCAAATGGGACACGCCGATACTTTCGGAAATGTGGAACAAACCGTAAATGGTTCCCCGCTTATCGCTGCCGGCCACCACCAAAACAGCTTTGTTCCCTTCTCCTACCACCGCAATTTTATACACCTCTCTCTTGCCCTTGATATCGGACAAATCAAGAAGTCCCTCGCTTTCATACAAATCCAGAATCGGACTCTGTCCTACCGTAGCCGCCAATACACAGCCGGACGGCTTCTTCACCTTCTTCGGCTGCTCTACCTTCGGCAACTTCCCGGATACTAACTGTATATCCTTACAAACCTTCTCCGCAATGAGACGCACACCTTCAAATGCTTCCTTCTCTACGACAAACGGGACCGCACTGCTCCCGTGAACCAACTTAAAATCCATGGTAAATCTCCTTTCACTGCTATCCTTTGCAGATAAATCGTATTACCTTTATGATAGCACATTTAGACCAAGGAAACAACCGTATTTTCGCAATGATACCATATTAAGCTCGCGATATAAACAGAAAATTTTTTAAAAAGTTGTATTATTAGCAAAATACCACTAGTCAAAAAGCCATAAATATAGTACAATAATATCATGTTTTTCAAAACAAAAAAGAAAGGAAAAATGGGAATGAAACGCAAAAACAAATTGTTACTTACGGCACTTCTGACATTTTCTGTCTTATGCCTTGCCGCCTGTAACCAAACAGAACCAGCAAACACGAACACTCCTTCGGAGGACATAACTCCGACAGAAGCCACGGAGCCGACAGCGGTACCGGAACCGACCGGTACACCTGCGCCTACAAACACTCCGGCACCGACAAGCACTCCGAAACCGACTGCTACGACCGTACCGACTGCTGCACCGGTTATCGAACTTCCGACAGATGCAAAAATCGAAGCCTTCGACGCTGACGGAAGACTTAACGCCGTATACGGTTCTCCTACTTTGGACGGCGAAATCGATGATGTATGGAAGTATGCCGCGCCGGTCTATCCGGAAATCAAATCCGCCGCCGGCATCAAAGCAGACCCGGTTTTCAAAGTTCTTTGGGATGAGGGATTCCTTTATACTCTGGCGGTTGTAACGGACGATGTTCTGAATAAAGCCAGCGGAAATGCTTATGAGCAGGATTCCGCCGAAGTATTCTTAGATGAACTGAATGATAAGGCGAGCTCCTATCAGGCGGATGATGTCCATTACCGCGTCAATTTCGACAATGAACAAAGTACGGATGCCGGTGACCCGACCCGATGGGTTACCGCCACAAAAGTGCTGGAAGATGAAAACGGGAAAAAAATCGGTTACGTCATCGAGTCCGGCGTAATGTGGAGTTCCATCCCGGCAAACGGAACGGTGATGGGCTTTGACCTGCAGATAAACGAAGCCGGCAGTCAGGGCTTCCGCGTAGGTACGATTAACATTTTCGACAAATCCGGCTCCGCATGGGAGAAACCGTCAGCTATGGGTGAATTAATTCTTACCTGCAAGGAAGGCACTGAAAACAAGGTGGTAAAGGGACAGTTAGAAGGATATTTAAAGCAGATAAAAGGCTATAACCTCTCCCAGTACGGCAACCCTGAGATTCTGGATGCTCCGATACAGGCAGCGGAAGCTGTTTTATCAAACGAAGCAGCTACCCAGGAAGAGGTTGATACCGCACTGACCGGCCTAAAAGAAGCTGTCGGACAATTAAATGACGGCAGCGGTTACATATCCGCAAAAAATCTGACCGCAAACGCCGATTTGCCGGATCCGTACCTTTTCTTAGACGGCACTTATGTGGAAACAAAGGACGATTGGGCAAAGCGTGCCGAAGAAATAAACGGCATGTACCAGTACTATATGTACGGTGTATGGCGAGACGGCACCGGCGAAAACCTGACATATAATTTAAACGGCAACAAGTTAAAGATTACCGTAGAACGGGAAGGAAGAACCGCTTCCTTTACCGTAACCGTTACTGTCCCGGATGCCTCAAAATGCGAGATGCCGGAAGGCGGCTGGCCGGTTATCGTCGGTATGCATGCCGGCATTCAGGAACAATTAGCTGCCGAAAAGGGCTACGCTTCCGTTATCTTGAACACTTACGAAATCGCTTCCGACGACAATAAGCATGTAGGAGCCTTTTACGACTTATATCCGTACGGTGACAGTTGGAAGGAACAGACCGGCGTGCTGATGGCATGGTCCTGGGGTGCCTCTAAGGTATTGGATGCACTGGAAGCAGGACTCGGCGATGAATTGCACATCAACGGTGAAAATTCCATTGTTACCGGCGTATCCCGTTGGGGCAAAGCAGCTTCTGTATGCGGTGCTTTTGAACCGAGATTTAAAATGGTAGCTCCGTCCTGTTCCGGCGCCGGCGGTCTTGCGATATACCGTTACATGTCGGAAGGCAAGCGTTACAACTTTTCCTCCGAAAACGGTCCGGCATCCTATACCTACGGTGCCAACGAACCGCTGGGCAGCCTGCAGTCTTCCGGAGAACAGGGTTGGTTTAACGACATGTTCTTAAACTTCTCCGATGTAACCTATTTACCGGTAGACCAGTATATGCTGGCTTCCTTATGTGCCGACGAGGACCGTTACCTGTTTATTATCGGATCCTGTATCAGTGAGGACTGGGTGAACGCTCCGTCCATGCACCTGTGCTATAAGGCAACCAAGTCAATTTACGAGTTCCTCGGAATCGAAGAAAATATTGCGATTAACATCCATAAGGAGGGGCATGCAGTCATTGCCGAAGATATGAACTACATGATTGACTACTTTAATTATCACGTCTACGGCAAGGAACCTGCTTTGGATTTATCCGACTTAACCACGTCCGTATTCGAAGAAGCAGAAAACTACGATCCGATTTATGATGAGTTCAACAAGAAATGGTATCGTTAACACTTGAATCCTAAAACAACGTAAAGAAGGAACTGCTCGCATTTTCCAAGGCATGTAGCCCGGATTATAATGCTGCGGTTCCTTTTTAACTTACATCCTGATTCCTTTTAATTCTTTCCCTATCCGGTTTTATCTCATTGCTTTCTGATTTTCGCTTTTCGGCAACGGTACCCGGAAAATCCGCTGCACCAGCTGCCTAGGTTTCAACGGCACCAGCGGATACAGATAACTTCTGCCGCCGATGGTCTTATTAAAGGAAATCGCCAGAATATCCAGTACAATACCGCCGATATAGC
The DNA here is from genome assembly GCA_017463035.1 of Lachnospiraceae bacterium. Classification (GTDB taxonomy): domain Bacteria; phylum Bacillota; class Clostridia; order Lachnospirales; family Lachnospiraceae; genus SIG307. Next base: position 1,901 of record JAFTPY010000145.1, on the reverse strand, counting down.
CCCAAAGACCGAAGCAATGGGTTAAAATCAACAGTATAATCCGCATAAACTTCAGCGCATACCCCAATTCCAGACTCACCTGAGTATAGTTTGCAATGGCAACAAAAGCCATGTATAGCATGGCTTCCGAATTGAACCACCCCGACTGCACCGTAAAATCACCGATAATCACACCGGCAATGACACTGAGGGGCAAACTTAACGTATTCGGTGTATTTAACGAAGCCAATCTCAAACCGTCCAGAGCAAATTCCAAAATCAAAAATTGCAACAAAAGCGGAATATTTAACGGGTCCTTCACAACAATGAACTGCCACCTCTCGCTGATCCATTCGGGGTGCTGCATTAACAGCATAAAGGTCGGTGTCAGGATTAACGCCAATATATTCGTTACAAACCGAGTCAGACGCAGATACGTTCCCGTAATCGGCGGAAAATAGTAATCATCCGCCTCCTCTACAATATCAAAAATTGTGGTAGGCAACACCATTGCCTGAGGTGCGTTATCCACCAATATAATAATATCGCCCTCCAGCACTGCTGCCGCCGCTGCATCCGGCCGTTCCGTAAACTTAAACTTCGGAAAGGGATTGAACCATTTTCCGTGATACAGACATTCCGCCAGGCTCTGCTGGTTCATGGTCAGAGATTCCACGGAAATCTTTTTAATACGCCGTTTGATCTCCTCCAGAAACTTTTTCTCCACCCGGTCCTCCATGTAACAAAGCACAATGTCCGTATGGGAAATACTGCCTGCCTCCGTAATATACATAGTAAGCCGCGGATCGCGGATACGTCTGCGGATGAGCGCTGTGTTAAATACCAAGGTTTCCACAAAACCGTCCCGGGAGCCCCGCATGACCTTATCCTTCTCCGGCTCATCCACGCTGCGGGCCGGGTAGGTTCTGGCGTCAATGGAAATAATCTTGTCATAACCTTCTAAAATCAACACCGGCACACCGGACAAAATATTCCGGATGGCCTCATCCGCCGACGTAATCAGCCCTACCTCCACATAAGGCATAAACTTATTCAACACTCCGTGGATATCCTCCGGCATATCCTTTGCCTTCAGTCCGAAAAAATATTGCAACAGCTTTTGCATGACCTCATCCTTTACCATACCGTCGATAAAGTACATGCAAGCCTTTTTCCCACCCATTTCAAAGGTGTGGTACAACACATCAAAATTCTCCGTCACCCGTAGCGTTCAGTTAAAATATGCAACGCTCTCTTCAAAATTCTCCTTTAAACCGGTCAAGACACGCCCTCCTATCTTTTGGAAATGTGGCATCTTCGGCTGCTCCTCCCGGTTTTGCCGCCGTTTTGAACATCTCCGTCCCACATCCAAAATTCAATTAGGATTAGCGTGTCTTGATTTGTATCGAATTATTCTGCTTTCTCAAACTTTTGAATTTTATTTTCAGCCTCAAATGCCGTTATCGGCTTGGGAAGTCTCTCGCTTTTGTTACTTATCCGAAACTTCTTTCAGCCTTCCCTGTTCCCGCAAATACTCCTCTAAAATATCCGCCGCATCCGCAATAATATCCGGACACGGGCGCTTTTTATAATACTCCGGCGTCCGTTCCTCCGGCACCGGTGCACTCACCTTTTCCGACAATCTTAAAAGTTCCCGACATACAATGGAACCGTTCCGTTCGCGGAACCGTGCCGCCAGTTCCTGCACTCTGGCATACAGGTCCATCTTTCCGTCCTTTTCCTTCGGGTCCGCGTAGCCGTATACTTTACTTAACACAAAGAACATGCCGCTGACGGAACCGCACACCTCGCGAAGTCGCCCCATGCCGCCTCCGAAGGCCGACACCAACTGCGCCAACGTCTCCGGACTCTCCTCAAAATAATCTTCATAAGCCAACACCACCGCCTGGGCACAATTATAG
>JAFTPY010000144.1 GCA_017463035.1 Lachnospiraceae bacterium | reverse complement strand
CCGTCAGTGTAAAGGGAAATGTGATTACCGTTACTCCTGCGGACTATAACAAGAACATCGTTGCAGGAGGAAGTGTGGGAGATATCGGAATCATTCTGAATGTGACGGAATAATTGGGATTCGTGTGAAATGATGAGATGGTGCAATATTAGGTTACGTCAGAAAATATAGTTTTAGATTGAGAAACAGTGAGGTTTGTATGGGCAAGGAATATCGGGTACGTTGTAAAGGGTTGGACTCAGAAGGCAGGGGTATTGCGGAATTTAACGGGCGGAAGTTTGCTATCAAAGGACTTTTACCGGGAGAATTGGCTACCATGGAGTTGGTGTATCGTGCAAAAGAAACAGGTGCGAGACTCTGTCAGGTGCTGGAGCCCTCCCCTGACCGCGTAGAGCCGTCGTGTCCGGTTTTTGATAAGTGCGGCGGGTGTCAGCTCCTTCATATGTCAGAAACGGCTCAGAAGAGCTTTAAACAGGGGCTGTGCGAGGATTTACTCGGGGGATTTGGAAAAGTGCGTCCGATTTTGACGGCGGAGAACCCGAAAAACTACCGGAATAAGGTGCATGCGGCTTTTGCACGGAAGCGTGTGGGAGGCGGAGACGGCGTACAAGGAAAGGGTTTTGATAATCGAAATAAGACAGGCAAGGGCACGCCGGTGGGCAAAAGCAAGATTATCTCGGGCATTTTCGAGGAAGAGAGCCATCGGGTCATTGAAACCACCGATTGCCTCATTCAGGACAAAAGGGCAGCGGAGTATCTTCGTACGGTACGGAAGCTTATGCAGGATACCCATACGGAGCCTTATAACGAAGACACGGGCAGGGGAACTCTGCGGTATGTCTTTCTTCGTACCGGACGGAAAAGCGGTGAGGTGCTGATGGCACTGGTCACCGGAACGCAGGAGTTTCCGGCAAAGGCAAAATTTGCCGCGGAAATCAAGAAAAAACACCCGGAAATCGTGACCCTCATTCACAATATCAATCCTCAGAAAAACAGCATGGTTCTGGGCAAAAAGGAAACGGTGTTGTACGGAACAGGCTATATTACGGATACCCTTTGCGGGCATACCTTCCGTATTTCCGCAAACTCCTTCTATCAGGTGAATTCCGAGCAGACGGAGGTGCTCTATAAAACGGCGGTGGAGCTGGCAAAGATTACAAAGGAAGATACCGTCATTGATGCCTACTGCGGCATCGGAACGATTTCCCTTATGGCGGCGGACTATGCAGGAAAGGTTATCGGTGTGGAAGTAAACGCCCAGGCGGTAAAGGATGCGAAGGAAAACGCAAAGCGGAACAACTGCACCAATGTGGAGTTTATTTGTCAGGATGCCGGCGTGTTTATGCGGGAGCAGGCGAAGAAGGGAACGGCACCGCAGATGGTGATTATGGACCCGCCCCGGGCAGGAAGCGACGATGCCTTTTTAACCTCTCTTGTGACCATGGCACCGGAGCGTGTGGTGTATATTTCCTGTAACCCGGAGACCCAGGCGAGGGATTTGAAAAAGCTGATAGCAAAGGGATATAAGGTGGAAGTAATACAGCCGGTGGATATGTTTCCGGGAACGAAGCATTGCGAGAGCGTCGTCCTTCTATCGCGGAGCTGAGTTTAGAGTTACAGTCGTTCTGGCGAGCGAAGCGAGAGCAGAACTTCCTTGATGCGTGTCAAAAATTCATGAAAAGTCAACGGCACTCTACGTTTCAAAGGAGGATAAACAATGAAAAATATATGGATCAACGGCATGATGGGTGTTGTTGTAGGGGATGCCCTCGGAGTGCCGGTACAGTTTGCGAATCGAGTTGATTTGAAAATCAATCCGGTGAAAACAATGGAAGGTTACGGAGTCTATCATATGCCGCCGGGAACATGGTCGGATGACAGCAGTATGGCATTGGCAACACTGGATAGCCTTAGGGCAACCGGAGAGGTGGATTACTCGGATATTTGTGAGCGTTTTTGTGAGTGGTTGTTCTTGGGCGAATATACGCCGGCGGGTAAGACCTTCGATCAGGGCAACACCTGTGTAGAAGCCATCGGCAATTATGTAAGAGAGAAAGATTACAGAACATGCGGAAAGACAGGAGAATGGGCCAACGGAAACGGCGCTCTTATGAGAATCATGCCGGCGTGTTTGTATGCTTATGAAAAGGTTTTGCGTGAAGAATGGGATGAAAAACAAGCCTTAGAATGCGTACATCAAATATCGGCACTTACCCATAATCATTTGCGTTCCAAAATGGCATGCGGAATCTATTATTTCATGATGAAACATATCATTGAAGGATGCGGGAGTCTGTCGGAACGGTTACAGAACGGTGTAGATGAAGCAATGGGATTTTATCGCGGAGATATTTTGAATTACGCGGAATTGACGCATTACACGAGACTATCTGAAGTGAATGAATTTGCAAAGAGCCCTGAAGATGCAATTAAAAGCAGCGGGTATGTAGTAGATAGTCTGGAAGCCGCTGTCTGGGGGCTGCTTACCACCGATACAGTGGAAGAATGTTTGCTCAAGGTAGTAAATCTCGGGGGAGATACCGATACCATCGGAGCGATAGCCGGTGGATTGGCAGTCCTT
>JAFTPY010000143.1 GCA_017463035.1 Lachnospiraceae bacterium | reverse complement strand
TTTGGCGGGGCTTCCGAAGGAAGAAATTTGGGAGACCTTAAAGACACAACAAAGCTTTATCGAATTTACCCAGAACGAAGGCTGGGGACTTTGGAATCTGAATGTATATTGCAATCAGAGACATCTGGCCTTTGCCCTTGCGGTGTTGCTTTTGGCTCTTCACTTTTTCCTGCCGTATGTGTTTGCAATGGCGGAAAAGTTAAGCAGAAAGCGTACCGAGCTGCAGAGTGAAACAAAGGAAAGCGGCGTGGTTGCCGGCCTGAAGCGAATACCGGAGTATCTGAAGACCCTTTTCTTTACGAAAACCGCATTCGGTGTAAAGCATCCGGTACGTGCTCTGTTTCTCGGTATTTTATTGGGCGCATTGGCATTCTTTAACGGTTCTGTATTGACGGCCTGCTGTGCCATGCTGTTCTTTTTGGCAGCGGTGTCGGACCATCGTTTGGATTATCTGATTACTGCGGGAACCGCACTTGTGCTGTCCTTATGTGAGTCAAAGCTATTTATTGTGGGTTCGGCGGTGTCTCCGAAGTATCAGTTCGGTTTTTTGGCGGCCAATAAAACTTTGTTCGGTTCTATCGATTATATGTGGCAGCTTTGGGGAATTTTGCTCTTGTTTGTAGGTGCATATCTGCTGCTCGGCAAGGGCGTAAAACGCTATCTGGTGTTTGTATTTGCAGTGCCGCTTCTGATGGCGTTTACGGTATCCCTGACCCCGGATATTACGGTAAATCATAAGTTTGTTATGATGGCTGAGATGCTGTTGTCCGTATTCCCGGCGATTATCATTGCCGGGCTTTGGGAGAAGAGTTGTGAATTTTTTAAAGATCAGCTTATTATGCGCAGGGTTACGGCCGGTCTTTTGGTTGTGTTTTTGACCATTACCGGATTCTTTGAATATTTTATCGTACAAAGACAGTATCAGGCGGTCTATGACCCGCAGGACCCGAGAACGGTGTGGTTTCGGGAAAATACGGATTCCCAGGATGTGATTTTGTCCGCGCCGTATGCGCTGAACGAAGTTGTTCTGGGCGGTGCGATGCTTTACTACGGTCACGCGTATTATGCAATGTCCGCAGGGTATGATACCTATACGAGAGAAGAGTATGTGGAGCAGATGTACGAGGCACCGACTCCGGCGGTACTGGATGCGTTGGTAAAGGAGCACGGAATCACGCATATTATCGTAGATAAGGATGTCAGGGACAGCTATTATTTTACGGCTCGCGAATATGTGATCGCAGCAACTTACGAACCGGTATTTTCTTACGGAGAGGATGAATATCGCTTTACCGTATATGATACGAGTAAACGAATTGAAAGATAAAGGAAAAGGACAGAAACGGAAGGAGAAAAGGGATGAAGTTTGATTATGTAGTAGTAGGTGCGGGGCTTGCGGGCCTGACGGTGGCAGAGAGAATTGCCAATGTATTGGGGAAGAAAGTATTGATTATCGAAAAGAGAGGTCATATCGGCGGTAACGTATATGATTCTTACAATGAGGACGGAATACTTATTCATAATTACGGTCCGCATATTTTCCACACCAATGACAAGGAGGTTTACGAGTACCTGAGTCAGTTTACCAAGTGGAACGATTTCTGGCACAGAGTACTTTCTTATGTGGACGGCAATTTGATTCCGATGCCGATTACCGTGGAAACGGTGAACAAGCTTTATAATTTGAATCTGAGCACCTTTGAGGTGGAGGATTTCTTTAAGAAGCTGGCGGTGGATATTCCGGAAATCAAGACCAGCCGTGATGTGGCACTGAGCAAGGTAGGCGAAGAGATTTATCAGAAGTTCTTTGAAAATTATACAAAGAAGCAGTGGGGCTTAGATCCGGCGGAGATTGATACCTCCATTATTGCCCGCATTCCGGTACGTACCAATCGCGATACCAGATATTTTGCGGACAAGTACCAGGGAATGCCGCGCCACGGTTACACTAAGATGTGCGAGAACATGGTAAAGAATCCGAACATCAAGGTTATGTTAAATACGGATTACAAGGAAATCATTGACGATTTGGAATACGATGCATTGATTTATACCGGTCCGACGGATTATTTCTATGACTATAAGTACGGTAAGATGGCGTACCGCAGCATCCGTTTCGAGTTTGAAACCTTGGACTGCGAGTCCTATCAGGAGGCTCCGGTAGTCAATTATCCGAACGATTATGATTTTACCAGAATCACCGAGTTTAAGAAGATGACCTGGCAGAAGCATGACAAGACCACGATTTTAAAAGAATTCCCGAATTCCGACGGTGAGCCGTATTATCCGTTCCCGACAGCGGAGTATAAGGAGCAGTTTGCTAAATATCGCGCGGAAATGGACAAGGAGACCAATGTATTCTTCATCGGACGTCTGGCAGAGTACCGCTACTACAACATGGATGCGGTAGTACGCAGCGCTTTGAACCTGTTTGAAGAGAAGCTTGCAAAATAATATAGTTTAGGAGAAGGAGCATAGAAATGGATAAGTTGTATATTGTAATCCCGGCCTATAATGAGCAGGAGACGATTCAGAGTGTGATTGAGGACTGGCATCCGGTGGCAGTATCTGCCGGAGCGGAGAGCCGTCTTGTGATTATCGACGACGGAAGTAAGGATAATACCTACGCAATGCTTAAGGAAGCAGAGGCAAAGTATCCGCAATTAATCGCACTGACCAAGCCCAACGGCGGTCATGGTGCAACGTTGTTATACGGATATAATTATGCGCTGGAACAGGGAGCGGATTTTGTATTCCAGACCGACTCCGACGGACAGACAAAGGCAGAGGAATTTGCGCAATTCTGGGAACTTCGTAACGAATATGCTATGGTAATCGGACATCGTAACAAGAGAGAAGACGGTGCTTCCAGAGTATTTGTAACCAAGACCTTAAAGCTGGTATGTTTCCTGTTGTTCCATGTAAAGCTGACGGACGCCAATACACCGTTCCGTTTGATGCAGGCAGGCGAGCTTAAGAAGGTGCTTCCGCTGATTCCGAAGGATTACAATTTATCCAACGTGGTAATTTCCGTAATCTTTGCCAAGAAGAAGCTTCCGGTGAAGTACATTCCGATTACCTTCCGTCCGCGTCAGGGTGGAGTCAATTCCATCAATATGAAGCGTATTTTCAAAATCGGTAAGAAGGCAGTGGGCGATTTCATTAAGATTAACAAGATGGTAAATCAGGCTTGTAAGGAAGAAAAGTAAGAGAGTTGGTACCGGATATGAAGAATAAAAACAAATGGTTATGGGAAGCAGGCTTTGCTGTGCTGGGTCTGATTGCCTACGGATTGGTATATGATAAAATGGGAAAAATGTTCCGTGCGGAGGAGTTGACACCGATTATGCAGTGGTGGACCGCTTTGTTGGTGTTCGGCATCGGATTTTTCCCGCTTTCGGCGTTTTTGTTCCGGAAGTTTTCGGATAAGGGGTATATTTTCGGAAAGGTATTGGGCTTTGTCATCAGCGGATGGCTTGTCTGGCTTCTTTCCTCTATGCATATCGTGAAGTTTTCCTCTGTGGGATGTTATGTCATCCTTGGCTTGTGTATTGCGGTAAACTACGGTCTCATGTTCTTTTTCTGCAAAAAGAAGGGAGTGAAGGTCGGAGCGTTTTTAGGAATCACCGACGGTTCGGCGGCAATCACCAAAGCGATTTGGTATGAGGTTCTGTTTCTGGCAGTATTTGCCATTCTTCTTTACATCAAGTGTTTCCGTCCGGATTTTTCCTGGCAGACGGAAGGTGGAATGGACTTCGGCTTTATGGTAAGCATGATGAAGTCGGAATATATGCCTCCGGAGGATTTCTGGTATTCCGGAACAGACCTAAACTACTACTATCTGGGACAGTATTTTTACACCTATCTAACCAAACTTTCCGGTGTGGATATTAAGGTGGCATATAACCTTGCCCTTATGACAGTAGGTGCATTGTGTATGGTTTTGTCCTATTCCCTTGCGGCTCGTATTTTGGAAATGTATATGATAGAGCGGACCGACGAATATCGTATGCTTGGTAAAAGAACGGTAGCATCCGTTCCTGTTATCCGACAGGTGTTGCCGCGTTTTGCGGGTCTTTTGGCAGGCAGCGCAGTGACTTTTGCAAGTACGAATCATTACTGGGTATATAAAAAATTAGGGCCGGTATTATGTGACATTTTAGGTGTGGACGGAGACTCTTCGTATTGGTTTTCCGATCCGACCCGTTATATCGGCTGGCAGGGAGAGGCAAAGGACCAGACCATTCATGAGTTTCCGGCGTATTCTCTGGTATTGGG
>JAFTPY010000142.1 GCA_017463035.1 Lachnospiraceae bacterium | reverse complement strand
ATTTCCCGAAGTGGCGCGTTTTTAGCGCAGTCGAAATCACCTCTTAGAAAAGACTGGGCGCGAGGTCGCTCCCGAGCGGCCTAGTCGTTCTTAGAGGAAGTTTGACGGAGCGTTGCGCTCAGCAAAAAGAAGATAAAAAGACGGGAACGGCATGAAACAAATCTTTATATATAAAAGTGGTCCCGGACATAAGGCAGTGGAAGTGACTTCAAACCGCCTAAGCCAAGAACCGTCGCGCGGAAAGGATAAACATGACAGTAAAAGAGTTTGCAGAGAAAAGCGGTTTTCGCATCATCAACTTGGCGGACAATGCCGGGGAAGTTCTCATCCGCCAGGTGTATTGCTGCGATTTGCTCAGTATAGCAATGACCAAGGTGCCGGAGGGTGCTGCGTGGGTAACGGTAATGAGTAACATTAACACTTTGGCGGTGGCGTCTTTGACAGAGGCAGCCTGTGTGATTGTTGCGGAAAATGCAGCCGCAGACGCAGAGTTTGCGGAGAAAGCAAAAGCCCAGGGGATTACTGTGCTCCATACGGAAAAACCGGTATTTGATGCGGCACTGATGGTTCACGAAGGATTGCATGCCTAATCCGGCATACGATTTACATATCCATTCCTGCCTCTCCCCTTGCGGAGACGATGAGATGACACCGGCAAATATCGTAGGAATGGCGGCGGTAAAAGAATTGGGACTTATTGCGGTGACGGACCACAGTACCTGTAAAAACTGCGGTACCGTGCTTCGGCTGGCGGAGGAGTACGGAGTGCTTGCCGTTCCGGGCATGGAGCTGACCACCGCGGAGGAAGTCCATGTGGTGTGTCTGTTTGAAGATTTGCATGCGGCTATGGACTTTGACGAATATGTGTACAGTAAGCTGCCGGATATTCAGAACGTAGAGAAAATATTCGGGAAGCAGCAGATGATGGACGAGGACGAGAATGTAACGGGAATCGTAGAAAAGCTCTTAATCAACGCTACAAGCATCAGCTTTGACGATGTATACGGTCTGGTGGAGGAGCGGGGCGGTGTTATGATACCGGCCCATCTGGATAAGACAACTACCTCCCTGATTTCCAATCTCGGTTTTATTCCGCCGGATGCGAAGTTTACCACAGCGGAGTTGAAGAATTTCGGCAATCTTCATCGCCTGGCCAAAGAGCATCCGTATTTGGAGAAGTGCCGGATTCTTTCTAACTCCGATGCCCACTATTTACAGGACATCCATGAGCCGGAGCATACGCTCTACATTGAGGAAATGACCCGGAAGGCAGTGATTCGTGCATTAAAACAGGGCATGCCGCATATCGTATAACTGAATAAGTATTAGGAGAAGCACAGGATGAAGAAAACAATCGGACGGCTTCTCCTTTTCTTTGCCTTTTTGCCCCTTTGTATGGCGGCAGGCTGCGGCACGGAAAAGGAAGAATACACAAAGACGGGAGATGTGGAATTTACGGTGGTGGAGGAAGCGGATTTGCCGAAGGAACTGGCGGATGCGATTAAGGAAAAAAAGGCAGAGCCTTTTAAGCTGACCTATCTTGCCGAGGATGCACTTTACCTGGCACAGGGCTACGGACAGCAGCCTTCCGGCGGCTACAGCATTGCGGTAGGAGAGCTTTTTCAGGCAAAGGAAGGCATCTGCTTAAAAACGACCCTGATCGGTCCTGCTGCGGACGAAAAGGTGACCACGGCAGTGACGTATCCGTACATAGTGATTAAGCTTCCGAAGATGGAGACGGAGGTACATTTCTTAGAGTGAGGTGAAAAAGTGGGGCTGTCGCAGTAAGGGACGCGCCCTTACTGCAACAGCCCCTTTTGACTCTATGGGAGATGGGGGCGGAATACGTTAATTGTTGTTCTCTTCATAGAGTCCGTAATAGTTACATAATCGAACGACCGCATCAAGACTGTCCCCGGGTTCTACCCACAAATCAGGGAAGTAGCCGATGCCGTCTGTCTTTTCCAAACTTTGATAAAAGGAAAAGTTTGTACCGAAACGAAGCTTGATTCCGCTGTTTGGCAGGTATAGTTGATTTACATTGCCGAAATTCAAACATCCCATGGTATTGGTGCCTACCAGTATAACCTGTTTTCCCATGGCAAGCATGTTGGTAAAGGATTCCCCGGAAGAGCATGTGTTTTCGTCAATCAGAACGAAAACGAGATTGTCGGTTTCCCAAAGAGTTCCGTCGGACCAGCCGGAGGTTCTCCACTCGCCCACAGACGAACTGCCGTTTTCTCCGTTGGCAACGTAGTGAAAGTTGCTTAATTTGGTTGACAGCAACCTTTTTTCATCGATATTTTTGCCACAAAAGTTTTTGAGCCACGAACGTGCATAGCTATCGTTTCCGCCGACATTTCCGCGTAAATCAAGTACAAACAACGGTTTTTTCTTATAGGAGGTGCCGGTAGCTATAAATTTTTTGATTTTGTTATCGGAACCGTAAAGAGCATAATTTTGCAACACCGGGAGCCGACCGTCCGCAACGGTGGTTTCCGAGAACACCCTTTCGGTTTTAAAGGAAGAGTGTGATAACGGTCGGGCGAGATGCCAGCTTAATGAATGCTCGGTACCCTCAATGGTCATAGTCGTCGGAAGTGTTTCAGGATTTTCACAAACTGTCGCCAGACAGTTTGTGAGTGCTCCGTCCGGGCCGATGGTGCGTTTGATATATTGGGCATCCACACCGGTCGGGTCGTCAAAGTACAGATTCCGTACAAAGTAAGTGGATTGCGAATACTCCCGTTTGCTTTTGGAGGTATGGGATTGATTTGTGGTAATGTAAAAATGCCGGTCCACGATAATCGGAGATAAAGCTTCCCACAAAAGCTCCCACAAATCGTTGGTCTTGATTTTCTTCGTGGCTTCTAACTCACTTAAAATGCTGTCCCGAATCGGGAAAAACACATCATCACCGCCAAAGTAATGATATCCGCTGTAGGCGTAGGACAGCAATTGAAAGGCT
>JAFTPY010000141.1 GCA_017463035.1 Lachnospiraceae bacterium | reverse complement strand
TGAGCCGTCTGTACTTCAGGTGATGCAGAACGTTGCGGAATGCTGTGCAAAGAATCAATTAATGGTATTGTACCACGGCTGTATCCGGCCGGGCGGAGAGTGCCGGACCTATCCGAATATTCTTTCCACCGAGGCGGTACTGGGAGAAGAGTTCCATAAGTGGTCAACGGACCCGACCGAAAAAAACTGTCTCATGTATCCGTTCACAAGAAACCTGTGCGGTTCCATGGACTATACCCCGACGGGGGTAAAGGTAGACAATGAGGCTACCTACGGCTTCTGTCTGGCACAGACCATTGTATATGAGTCTGCCTTGCAGCATTTTGCCTATGCAGCCTCTGCCTATAAGAATTACAACGGTTTGGCACTGCTTAATCATGTGCCGACCGAATGGGATGAGACCCGGTTTATCGAGGGCTTCCCGGGAGAGAATATTACTCTTGCCAGAAGAAACGGTGAAAACTGGTTTGTGGGCTCCATGACGGATGCGGAGCGGACGGTGGAGTTTGCATTGGATTTCCTGGGAGAAGGAACCTACAATGCGTATATTTATGAAAACAGAGCCGACGGAACCGGACTTGCCAGACGTGAGCTTAAGGTGAAAAAGGGTGACAAGGTAACGCTGGAACTTTGTAAGGGCGGCGGAGCAGCCATGATGTTTACAAAGGGAACCATCGATACTTCCGTAGGTGAAAACGAAGAGATGAACCCGGAGGGCTATACTTACTACGAGGCGGAAAGCCCTGCGAATTTGTTGGCCGGTGAAGCAAAGGGCGCAAGCTCTGCCTTCTGCTCCGGCGGTCAGAAGGTAGGCTATGTGGGACAAAAGGGAAATACCCTTACCTTCCCGAACGTTAAGGTAGAAAAGAGCGGAACCTATTGTATGCTTGTGTACTATTGCAGCGGGGATAATCGTAAGTTTACCGTAACGGTAAACGGAGAAGAACGGTATGACCTTGATAAATTGAACAGCGGTGATTTTGTTCATCCGAAGATGGCAGCGGTACTGGTTGAGCTTAAGGAAGGAAATAATGTGGTAACCTTCGGAAACGATGCGGCATATGCGCCGGACCTTGACCGGATTGCGGTCAGCGATAAGCTTGCGGTCGAGCTTGATTTGTCGGAGTACGAGGAGGTATTGTACAAGGATGTCAGAGTATCGGTAGCGGAAAAATAAAAACTCCGGAGCTTCGCTATGTACTTTTGAACAAAGATATGGTATCCTATGAGAAAGAGGTAGGTGTACCGGGGCGTGTTGATGGACGAAAAGGAAGACACCATCAATAAGGTCGAAAGAGTGACGGTGTAAAGAAGATGAAATAGTATATAGGAGGCGTGAATGCAACTGAAATATCATCAGCTGGAGGAAGACGTCTGTCGTCAAATTGAGGACGACAGGGAACGGAAGATATGCAATCCGTACAGAGCATCGGATGACGGGGCGGTTCGACGTGATATGGGCAAGGATAAGTCCAATATTCTGCGCCCTGCGTATGTGCGGGATATTGAAAAAATTCTGCATCTGCCGTTGTACAACAGGTACAATGACAAGACCCAGGTGTTTTCCTTTTTTCACAATGATGATATTACGAGAAGAGGACTTCATGTGCAGTTGGTTTCCAGAATTGCACGTAATATCGGGCGGTTGCTTGGTCTGAACCTTGATTTGATTGAGGCAATTGCGCTGGGACACGATATCGGTCATACACCCTTCGGACATGCGGGAGAACGGTTTTTAAGCGAGCTTTTGCATAAGGAGACCGGACGGTTTTTCAATCATAATGTTCATAGCGTAAGAGTGTTGGATGTGATATACCGGCGGAATATCAGTCTTCAGGTGCTGGACGGAATTTTGTGTCATAACGGTGAGTTTGAACTGGACCGGTATAAACCGGTTGCAGGGCTTGATTTCGGAAAGTACGATGAGAACGTGGAGGCTTGCTATACAAAGGGAAAGGAAGCCATCGAACGGTTGGTGCCGTCTACGTTGGAAGGCTGTGTAGTGCGAATCAGTGATATTATTGCGTATATCGGGAAAGACAGGCAGGATGCGGTGATCGCAAAAATCATTGATGAGGACTTTGCATTTACCTCCGATTACATCGGAAGTAAGAATGCGGAGATGATTAATAATCTGATTGTAGATATTGTGAATCACAGCTATGGGAAGGATTATATTCAGCTCAGCGAAGAGGCATTCCGGGATTTAAGAACCGCGAAGAATGAGAATTATAAGCACATCTACCGAAACGAGGAACTCGAGGAGTTGTATAACGGAACGATTCGACCGATGTTTGAAGAACTCTATTATAAGCTCCTTGCGGATGTAAAGAAGGGGGATGAATCCTCTGTCATTTACAAGCATCACATTGCTTATGTGGAAAGTAATTTGCGATTTTACACCGATTATGCTTACCGGGAGGAAGAACCGAATCAGATTGTCGTAGATTATATTGCCAGTATGACCGATGATTATTTTATTCAGTTGCACAAGTATTTGTTTCCGGACAGTAAGTATGTGATTGAGTATAAGTCATATTTTGAAGATTAAACCGAACCGGGGCGTTTGTGCAGGTGGCGGTTGACAAGGCACCTCCAAGTGCAATAAAATAGTACTTGGAGGTGTTTTTTTATGGTAAAAGCAAATACTCCGATTCAAATCGGAAAGGTTACGTTAAAGAACAGAATTACATTTGCACCGACGGTGAAATTCGATTTTACCGATGATTCCGGCAAAGCCAACGAGAAGCTGATTGACCACTATACAGAACGGGCAAAGGGCGGTTGCGGATTGATTTGCGTGGAGGCAACGGCAGTTACACCGGGAGGACGATTTTGCAAGACCCATATGGGACTTTGGAGCGATGAGCAGATTGCTGGACATAAGGAGATTACCGCAGGATGCCACAAGCACGGTGCTGTGGTGATTATCCAGTTGAATCATACAGGTTATACATCCAATCCGGAGTGCGGTCCGGCCATAGGTCCGTCTGCGGTGACCAGACAGGGATTTCGCGGGGAATATACAACGGTAGAGATGAGTGCGGAAGAAATTCACGATATGCAGCAATCCTTTGTGGATGCGGCATTACGAGCAAAGGAAGCCGGCTATGACGGCGTACAGTTCCACGGCTGTCACGGATATTTGATTAACCAGTTTATGGCACCGTCGGCCAATTTCAGAACGGACGCCTACGGTGGTTCTGCGAAAAACAGAGCCAGATTTTGTAGTGAAATGATTGCAAAGGTAAGGGAACTTTGCGGGCCGGATTTCTTAATCTCC
>JAFTPY010000140.1 GCA_017463035.1 Lachnospiraceae bacterium | reverse complement strand
CCAAAGACTCCAAGGAGACCGAGACGGCGGCAGAGATGGAGATGATTGATTATTTGTCTGTTGTACCCGGAGCAATGGTGTTTAAAACGGCGGGCGATGAGATTATGCTTTTGTTTGAAAACGAGCGGAAGGCGGAAGAGAGTCTGGCGGTGCTCAGAAAACGATTCGAGAGAGGTTGGGGAAAGGATGAGTCTGTATTCCAACGGCCGTTTTGGATTCACCTTCCGGATTCTTCGGTGATGCGTGACGTAAAGGACGTATCTCACCTGATTAAGCATGTCAGACAGAACAGTAAGGAATTAATTGAGAACGGATATCTGCGGATTGACAAAGCAATCGCGGAGGAGATGTACCGGACACGGGAGATGGAGAGCATTATTTTTAATGCCATCGAGCAAAACTGGATTACGGTGTATTATCAGCCGATTTATTCCACGGAGGAAGACCGTTTTACATCGGCAGAGGCGCTGGTCCGTATTACGGACGAGGACGGAAGAGTGGTGCCTCCTTATGATTTTGTATGGGTTGCGGAGAGGAACGGCATGATGCTTCGCCTCGGAGAAATCATATTCGAGAAGGTATGCCAATTTATCCGGGACAGTAAGCCGGAGCAGTACGGAATTGAATATATCGAAGTAAATCTTTCAGCGATTCAGTGCGCTTACGAGCGGTTTGCGGATAACTATATTGCCATTATGGAAAAGTACGGGGTGCGTCCGGAGTTTATTAATCTGGAAATTACCGAGACGGCTACTATGGGTGCGAAAAAGATTGCTTTGGAAAATATGAGGAAGTTAATCGAATACGGTGTCAGCTTTTCTTTGGATGATTTCGGTACCGGACAGTCCAATCTGAATTACATTGTGGAAATGCCGGTAAAGATTGTAAAGTTTGATCGTACGATGATCAATGCATATTTTGAAAACGGTAAGGCAAAGTATGTTATGGATGCCGCAATGCATATGATTCACGGCATGGGCCTGGAGATTGTATCCGAGGGAATCGAAACAAAGGAAATGTATGATACCATGTGTTCCCTGGGAATCAGTTATATTCAGGGATATTATTTTTCCAGACCGATACCGGAACAGGACTTCTTAGAGTTTTTAAAGGCGAAGAAAGAAGGAAAACGCGGATAGGAACGTGCCCGGCAGGAAGGAAAAGGTCGAGTGTTTTGTCAGGACAGTAAGGAAAGAATCATAACGGAACAATGACGAAAAGAGGGCGTGGTATGGGAGAAGAGCCTGCCGTAAAAAAGAAGAGAAATAATAAGAAAAGGAAAACAAGACGCGGACTTAAGGTATTCGGCGTCTTGTTTTTGTTGTTTTCTTTGGTATTGTTTTCGGTGGGACTGTGGTTTTACGCCAAGTACGGAAGGACGATTCTGTCCTATTATCATAAGGCGAAAAGTATTATGAGAGAGGCTTCCGAAGAGGATTTTAAAAAGTCCCGGACCAGTATTATTTACGCTACCGACGGTACGGTAATCAAGGCACTGCAGTCGGGAAAGGATGTATATTATCTGCCCTATGACGATATCCCGGAAGCGGTAGTAACGGCAATGATTGTAACGGAGGATAAGAAGTTTTTCTCCCACGAGGGTGTGGACTATATGGCGAATCTTCGCGCGGCCTACAGTCTGGTGAAGCATAAGGGTACGATTTATCAGGGAGGAAGTACCATTACCCAACAGCTGGCCCGGAATATTTATCTGACCAACGAGCAGACCTATGCCAGAAAGATAACGGAAATTTTTTTGGCGGGTGAGTTGGAAAAGCGGTATGACAAGAAAGAAATTCTGGAGTTTTATCTGAATAATATTTATTTTGCCAACGGTTTTTACGGGATTCAGGCGGCGGCTCACGGGTATTTTTCCAGGGGTGTGGCGGAATTGTCCTTGTCGGAGTTGATGTTTTTGTGTGCGATTCCGAATAATCCGTCTCTCTATGATCCATACGAGCATTTTGAGGATACTCTGGCGAGACGTGATTCTGTGATGGAGCAGATGTATCATGACGGGAAGTTAAGTAAGGCGGACTATGATGCGGCACGGGCAGAAGAGATTGTTCTTTGTCCCGGGGAGGAGCCGTATAACGATTATGTGGAGACCTTTGCGATATTTTGCGCCGTTAGGGCACTGATGGAGGAGAACGGATTTCCGTTCTGTTATTCCTTTGCGGATGATGCGGCAAAGGATATGTATCTGGAATATTACGAGGAAAGTTATGCCTACTGGCAGAAACAGCTGTATGTGGGCGGGTATCGGGTGTATACCTCCATAGATTTGGAAAAGCAGGCATTGCTTTTAGAAACCGTACAAAATCAGTTGGCGGAGTTTGACGAGAAAACAGAAGCCGGGATTTATACGCTGCAGGGTGCGGCAACCTGTGTGGAGAACGAGACCGGACGGGTGGTGGCTATCGTGGGAGGAAGAGGCGAGAATGAATACGGATATTCCTTAAATCGCGCTTATCAGAGCTTTCGGCAGCCAGGCAGCTCCATTAAGCCGTTGGTGGTGTACACACCTTGGTTGGAGCGGGGGTATTTTCCAGATACCATGTTGGTAGATGAAAAGTTTGCGGGAGGGCCGCGAAACGCAAACGGTGTATATTCCGGAAAGATTACCCTGCGTCGTGCGGTGGAGGTGTCGAAAAACACCGTGGCCTGGAAGCTGTTTGAGGAGCTGACTCCGGAGGTGGGACTTTCTTATGTGACGGATATGCAGTTCCGTAATATCGTGCCTTCCGATTATGTGCCGGCGGCATCTTTAGGCGGACTGACCTACGGCGTATGTACGCTTGAAATGGCGGGGGCCTACTGTACCCTTGCCAATGACGGTTTGTACCGGAATCCGACCTGTATTGTAAAAATTGCTACAGCAGACGGGGATGTGGTTGTGGGAAAGGATCGGGAACCGGTGCGGATTTATGAGGAAAACGCGACTCGCATGATGACGGATATTTTGCAGGGGGTTATGACCAACGGAACCGGCGTGAAGCTGCAGTTGAAGAACTCTGTATCCGCGGGTAAAACCGGCACCACAAATGATATTAAGGATGGATGGTTTGTAGGTTACACGCCGTACTATACCACGGCGGTCTGGGTGGGCTACGATATGCCGAAGGCTTTGGATAATCTGGCAGGAAACACTTATCCGGGCTATATCTGGCAGACCTTTATGGATAAGCTTCACGAGATTCTTCCGGAGAGGGATTTTACCTTGTACGAGGATGACCGCCCGGTGGCGATTGTGGACGATGCGTTAAAGGAAAAGGAAGAAGTAGATGTGTGGAATCCGGAGGGAGAGCCGGTATTTTCGCCGACGCCGGTGCCGGAAGGAGAATCGGTTGCACCGGTGCCGACAGGAAAGCCGGGAGGTGAAGGAGACGGTCAGGGAGCATCCGGTGAGTCGGGAAGCACCGGTGGCGGTCAAGGAATGGGGGACGAAGAGGGAGAGGCGGTTCCGGGGGAAGAGACAAGCATCGGAGAAGACGGCGCGACGATATCCGGAGAGCCTGAGCTGCCGTCCGGCACGCCAACTCCTACCCCGGAACCTACTCCGTCTACGGGCTGGATTGAATACGATGATGACTGGTGGGATGCCCAGATGGGAGAGAGTTCCGGCGGGTATGATGATTTTTATGAGTAAAAAGAGACCTTCCTTGTGTGAGTTATGGTTCGAACGCAGGGAAGGTCGTTTTTTGTAAAGTTGTCGGGCTATTGATATTTTTTACCTACAATATACATCGGAATGAATAAGCCTCCGAGAATGAGCGGAAGGGTAATGTATAGTTCCAAAAACGGCCATATACTGTCTGGCAAAATGTAATAGAAAAGATAATTCAGTGCCGGATATAGCGCCATGGCGGCCAGAGACCAGATGCGTCCCACGTTTAAAATGTGGGGCCAATTGGAATTGTTGAAGGCAACCCCCGGGACGTTCATTCGGAACATGCCGTCCGAGTAGGCACAGATACGGTTTTCGTCGTAATAGGTCGGCAGCTTTGTTTTTGCAAAGAAGCAAAAGTAAATACCGAAAACGAAGCCTAGCGGGACAACGGTAAACAGGCAAATAGAGAAGAAATTATTTTGCCAGGTGAAAAATAATTCTATACAGGAAAGGAGTAGGGAAATAAGAAAAAGATAGCCCCACTTTTTTTCTTTTTTGAATGTTTTTTGTTGTTCTTCGCCGGAATAGGAAATGGCGGTCAATACCACTTCTTCCACGCCGGTTTGGTCTATAGAAGTATTTGCATCCATGCGGCGGCTCATAAGAAGCTCTGTTACGGTGACGCCTAAAATATCGGCCAACGGCATCAAAAGAGCCGTGTCCGGAATGCTGGCACCGGTTTCCCATTTGCTGACGGCTTTATCGGAAATAAAAAGCCGTTCGGCAAGCTCTTTTTGTGTAAGTCCCTTTTCTTTTCGGGGTGCCGCCACAAAAGCTCCGAAATTTTCTTTGTTAAGTTCAAACATAATGAAACCTCCCTAAAATTGTTACCCCTATTGTGTACGAAAAGACGAAAAAAGGCAACCGATTGTCGGTAGAGTCGGCGAAAACCGGCTTATTCCCAGCGCCCGGTCTGCTTCATCAAGAACCGGTACAACCGAATCAGCGGAATGTCGGTTTCCTTTTCTTCCAACGTATCGTTCAAAACCGCATTCGTATCCACATGGTCGCTGAGCTCCAGTTCGTCCTCTCTTGTGTAAACCATAACCCGGATACGTTGCTCGGAGTGATACCGGCCGTTTACAACATACGGTTCGCAGGAAATGCGGTCGATATCGGTCAATAAAAATTCCTTAGAAGAAAACAACTGCTTGTAGACCAACTTTTCCGAATCGGCAGTAACGACGGTGGGACGCTTGTTGAGTATATACTGATATAAGATGAATGCACCCAAAAACAGAAGAAAACTGATCAGACCTCCTGCGGAAAAATTCAAGTAAAGGATCATAAACCAAATAAATAAAACAAAAAGAGCTGAGTACGTAATAGCCTTGTTAAGAAAACTCATGTGTGACTTCAAGGTAATTTCAATTTTAGAATCCATAAAAATATCCTCCCACATATGTTGATACAAGAGCGGGGCTGCGCATTTTATCTGCGACAGCCCCGTAAAGTTTAGCGTTTTCCGCATTTTTGTAATAATTTCTGGATACGATTGTACGGATTTAAGTATTCGCTGATGGAACCGTCGTGGTTTAACGCGTCGATTAACAGAGCAAGATACTTGGACATATCCGCAGTCTCGTAGTACGGCTTGGAAAGAAGCTCATCCGACTGGTAAATCAGGTTGGTGGTAATTACCTTGGTAATCCAGCCTTTTTCATAAGCTTCGTCAAATTTTGCAAGACCGTTGGTGAACAAACCGAAGGTGGAGCAGATGAAGACGCGGTTTGCTTTACGCTCCTTTAATTCCTTTGCGGTGTGAATCATACTGTCACCGGAGGAAATCATGTCATCGATGATGATAACATCCTTGCCTTCTACGTTGGCACCTAAGAACTCGTGGGCAACAATCGGATTGCGGCCGTCCACGATGGTGGTATAATCACGGCGCTTGTAGAACATACCTACATCTACGCCTAAAGAGTTTGCAAGATAAACCGCACGTCCCATGGCACCCTCGTCCGGACTGATGACCATCAGGTTTGCCGGATCCATGGAAATGTCCGGGGCGGAACGTAAGAGTGCCTTTATAAACTGATAGGTCGGCGGTACGGACTCGAAGGTCTTTAACGGGATGGCGTTCTGAACACTCGGGTTGTGGGCATCAAAGGTAATGATGCTTTCTACGCCCATATTGCAAAGCTCCTGCAGGGCTACGGCACAGTCCAGAGACTCTCTGGAGCTACGCTTGTCCTGACGGCTCTCGTACAGGAACGGCATAATAACGGTAATACGGTGTGCTTTTCCGCCGGCAGCGGCAATGACACGCTTTAAATCCTGAAAATGGTCATCCGGAGACATGTGACTTACATGACCGCAAACGGAATAGGTCAGGCTGTAGTTGGTAACATCCACTAAAATATAGAGGTCGTCACCGCGAACGGTCTGGCGGATAATGCCCTTTGCCTCACCGGAACCGAAACGTGCGCACTTTGTGTCAACGAGATAGGAATCTCTGCGGTAACCATCTAATAAAACGGTAGGAGTATGTACCTCGTGAACTCTCTTGTTTCTCCAGTCAACAAGATACTGGTCAATTCTCTGTCCCATTTGTTTGCAACTTTCCAGTGCGATAACACCGAGTTTGCCCACCGGCAGAGCTGCGACATAATCTTCATTAAGCGGCATAATCTTTTCCTCCGTTGTTTATAAAGTAAAAATATGGCTTTAAGCGTTTTATATCATACTATGCCGGATTCACTTTGTCAAGGAATGGCATAAAAATAATCGAAATATACAAAAAGCTAAGAGAAAGAGCCTTCCATGCGTTTCAATACCCGAATGTCTTTTCCGATAAGCTTCCAAAGGGTGTAGCTTCCGGTAATGCGGGAAAAAATGCGTTCGCTGTAACGGTCCCGGAATTGTTCCAGAGAAAGATTGGTGGAAATCACCGTAGACTTTCCATGGAGCTGCCGTTCGTTGATACAGGTATATAGCATGGAATTGGTAAAGGCGTTGGACAACTCGGTCCCCAAATCATCAATAATTAACAGGTCACACTGGAAAATATATTGATACAGGGAATTTACGTCTGTCTGCTCGGTGTAGTCGAAGCGGTGTGCTTCGAAGGCTTCAAATAAGGAGTGGGCAGTCATGTAGACCACGTGATGCGGAGTGTTTAACAGTGCCCGGGCAATGCAATTGGTAAGAAATGTTTTGCCGACACCGGTATTGCCGTAAATTAAAATGCTTCGCCGGTCGGTTTCAAAGTCGGCTACAAACTTCTTTGCGTCCGCTACAATTTTTCTCATGTTTTCACGCGGCGTAAGCCGGAGCTGGGAATCCGCGGTAATATCGTCGTAGTAGGAAAAAGAGAAGGTGTCAAAGTTCTCTTTCTCCAGTTGATTGCTTAAGGTCGATGCTTTGGAAAGGGCAAAGGTCAGTGATTGTTTAAAACAGTGACATTTCTCCTGACCGATAAATCCGGTGTCTTTACAGTCCGGACAGGTATAAGCAAGCTCCAGATAATCCACCGGATATCCGGCAGCCTGAAGGAGCTGCTGTTTCTGTTCGGCAATCAGCCGGTTGTTGTCTGCTAAACGGTCCAAAGGCCCGGAATTGCCCTCCAATGCGGCACGGGCTGCGGAAACGGAAGCTTCGGCAATTTGGCGATCCAGTACATCCAGCTCCGGAATTAATTTGTAAACCTGTTCACGGCGTTCTTTTTGTTCCCGCAGGTGTCTTGTACGGGTGTCTTCGTAGGAGCGGAGCAGACGATGGTAATGGTAATCTTCCTGGTTCATGTATGCCTCCTTGGGTGGTTATGCGTTGCGGTCGGTCGCTTCGGAAAGTAAGGCGGTTTCCAAATCGGTCATATCACCGTCGGAATAATTCCGTTGCGGAAACTGATTGAAGCGGTTCTGTGGGGAAGCGGTGCTGCCGGTAGCTTGTCCTCTTGCGGAACGGGTGTTGTGGGCTTCATCCAGCTTCTTTACATCAGACATGGTATGTACACCGTTTTGGTACCAACGCTCCATAATCCGGTCTGCGTATTTGAAATCCGGGCGGGAGGTGGCTAACAGTGTGCGGCTGCAGGCTTCCTCGATTAACTCGGGAGAAAGACCGAAGCTGGTCCAACGCTTCAGAAAACGACGTTCCGAAACGCCCGGAGTACGGTTTAGTGCGAAGGCACGATTCACTGCGGTAAAGCAGGTGTCGAATTGTAAGGAACGTTCCTCGGCTTGTTCCACGGTGTGAATGTCGTCCGCATGCCAGGAAAGGGCAACCTTTTGGATGTAAGACGGAGCCTTTTTGCCGCGGGATACACAGTATTCGTAAAGGTGTAAAATCAGTTCGTTGGAAAACTCCAGCTCATCATGTAAAAAGAATAAGAGCTGTACATCGGCCGGCTTTAACATGCGCTCCAGATAGCTTTCCGCTGCATGCAGAAGCCAGTTGGTATCTTCCCGGTTGGCAAAGGCATCCAGCTGGGCAGGGGTATAATCCGGAAGCTTGTCCGGTACGACCGTTTTTGCTGCGGCAGAGGAAGGTGCTTCTGCCGCCGGTGCAGCCGGTACGACAGCGGATGTCGGTGCCGGAGCGGATGTGACGGAGAACTCGTCTGCATCTGCAGGTTTGGAAAGCCGGTGCAGCTTGATTCCGCGGATTTCGTTGTCCGAGCCCCATGTGAGGGTAAGAACATTTTCTTTTTCCCAGTAGCGGAGAGCCCGTAGAATGTCCTTCTCTGTTTCATCCAGTGCATCCGCAATGAAGCTGATGCCGAAGCCTGCGCCCGGTGCGGCCAGGCAACGAAGCAGAAAGATGTATACCTTTACAAAAGTGCCGTTTGCGTGCGGCATATAGTAATCGATAAACTCGTTCGGAACCAGAGTGGTTCTCGTATCTTCCGAATATACCGAAATTCCGTCCATAAATGTTCCTCCTCCGAATATCCGTTTCCGGATAAAATCATTACCCAGAGTATATCATATTTTTTTGAAAATGCAATTTACCCCGGGAAAGGGGAGGATGAGTTGTGGATAGTGTGGATAATGTGGAAAGATTTTCTCTTTTCTTGTAAAACTAAAATTAATTTTTGAGGAAAACCTTGAAAAACAAGGTTCTACTTTTGTAGGTCTATTTTTGTAGAAAATTGTCTGCGGGAAAAAGAAATCCACAACCAAAATCAACCAAAAATGTTGATAAGGTTGTGGATAATGTGGACAATTAGGCGGAAACCATGGATTCCGCAACGCTGACGATGTCACCCGCCCCCATAGTTATCAACAAATCGCCCGGTTTGCAATGACGGAATAAAAAGTTTTCAATCTCGTCAAAAGAGTGAAAATAGTAAACATCTTTACCTTTTTCTCTTAACAGCGCCTCAATGTTGCCGGAGGAGATGTCACCCGGGTCTTTTTCGCGGGAAGCACTGTAGATATCCGCTAAAACAACGGTATCCGCCGAGGAAAGGGATTCCGCAAATTCCGGAAGAAAGGCCTTTGTACGGGAAAATGTATGGGGCTGGAACACGCACCAAAGCTTCTGATCGCCGGAGACACAGGCACGAGCAGCACTCAAAGTGGCGGAAATTTCCGACGGATGATGTGCGTAGTCATCATAGATACGGATGCCGTTTACTTCCCCTTTGTAATCGAAACGGCGATGGGTGCCGGTATATTTTAACAGAGCGGCAGCAACCGCGTCAAAGGAAACTCCGTAGGAAAAGGCCAGTGCGGCAGCAGCGAGGGAATTGGAAATATTGTGTTTGCCGATGACGCGAAGGGCGATTCTGCCCAGACACTGCCCGTTTTGATATAAATCATAACTGCCGAAGCCGTTAGAATCGAAGCTGTAATTCGTGGCAGCGTAATCATAGGAGCTGCACTGAGAGGCGTTTTCGCAGAGACCGTAGGTAATTACCTTTGCCGGGAGTCCTGACGTTAATTCCGGGAGACGTTCGATATCACCGTTAATGACCAGGGTGCCGGACTCCGGAAGAATTTCGGCGTATTTGCGGAAAGAATTGCGGATGTCTTCCAAATCTTTAAAGAAATCCAAATGTTCCGCTTCTATATTAAGTATAATGGCGTCTGTGGGATAAAAGCTTAAAAAACTGTTACAATATTCGCATGCCTCGGCCACCAGATAATTGTCCGAGCCCATGCGGAGATTGCCTCCGATGCCATCCAATACACCGCCTACCAAAACCGTAGGATCAAGCTCTCCTTCCATTAACATGAGGGAAAGCATGGAAGTGGCTGTGGTTTTGCCGTGGGAGCCGGCGATTCCGGCAACATGGCGGTATTGTTTCATCAGCTGGCCGAGTAAATCCTTGCGTTCCAGAACAGGAAGTCCCAGCTCTTTTGCCCGTACCATCTCCGGGTTGTCTCCGTGCACTGCCGCAGTGTAAATAACGACGGAATGTTCTTCTGTTACATTGGATGCCTGCTGCGGATAGGAAACGGTGATACCGAGATTTTCTAAGTGTTCGGTGAGGGGGGTGGATTTTAAGTCGGATCCGCTGACGCGAAATCCCCGGTTGTGCAAAAGCTCCGCAAGAGCACTCATACTGATGCCGCCGATGCCGATAAAATGTACCGGAACCGGGTTGGAAAAGGAAATTTGAAACATAGGAAAACTCCTTTCAAAAGGATCTACTGTCTAAGATATTAAATAGTATAGCATATTTTGGATTATGTGCAAGGGCGGAGAAGACGGAATGTTTAAATTTCGGAAGGTAAAATCGCAGAAGAGAGGGTAAAAAAGGAAAAAGTGATTGGTAAAAAAATAATTCACAGGAAAAATGTAGAAAATGTTGATTTTTTTGTTGAATTTGTAGAAAAAACCGTGTACTTTCGTCGGAAAATGTGTTATAATATAATCACTATCAGTATATGCGTTTTACGCAGTTTTATTACTATATGTAGGGATTACTATTATAAGAAACAAGAGGTGATTGACGTGATTAAAAAAGAAATGATCGCGATGCTGTTGGCAGGCGGACAAGGCTCCCGTCTCGGGGTGCTGACCTCGTCTATTGCGAAGCCGGCAGTTGCATTCGGCGGCAAATATCGAATCATCGATTTCCCGCTGAGTAATTGTATTAATTCGGGCGTGGACACGGTAGGTGTTCTTACCCAGTATCAGCCGCTTCGGTTAAATACCCACATCGGAATCGGTATTCCGTGGGATTTGGACCGTAATGTGGGCGGTGTTTCCGTTCTTCCGCCGTATGAGAAGAGTAAAAACAGCGAATGGTACACCGGTACCGCAAATGCAATTTATCAGAACTTAAAGTATATGGAGTACTATAATCCGGAGTATGTATTGATTCTGGGAGGAGACCATATTTACAAGATGGATTACGAGGCGATGCTTGATTTCCATAAGCAGAAGAAGGCGGATGTTACATTGGCTACCATTCCGGTGCCGATTGAAGAGGCCAGCCGTTTCGGTGTTGCCATTACCGATGCGGAGAAGCGTATTCTGGAGTTTGAGGAGAAGCCGGCGAATCCGCGCAGTAACCTGGCTTCCATGGGTATTTACATCTTTACCTGGAAGGTATTAAAGGAAGCACTCATCGAGCTTTCTGATCAGAAGGGTTGCGACTTCGGTAAGCACGTGATTCCGTACTGCCACGAAAGAGGCAGCATTTATGCATACGAGTACAACGGATATTGGAAGGATGTAGGTACGCTGCAGTCTTATTGGGAATCCAATATGGAGCTCATCGATTTGATCCCGGAGTTCAATTTATATGAAGAGTTCTG
>JAFTPY010000139.1 GCA_017463035.1 Lachnospiraceae bacterium | reverse complement strand
TATACAACGAGACGAAACATAACGCAATTCAAATTTACTTTATGTTCGTTTTTTTATTTAGTAACGCACAAATTCCTGCGCTTGCCGCACCTGCCGCCAGGATAATCAAAAGATCCACCGGAGCCAGCACAATCCCGGGAAGTCCCGTAAACCAAAAGCCTGTACCCAACAGATACAAGTTTCCGCTCAGCAGGCACATCTCTCCGATATACATTGCCAGAGTCGTTGCCGCACCCACCGCCGCCGGAATTCCTACCGAAATGCCTTTCTTCTTTCCCAGAAGGAACGAGCCCACATAAGTACCTACGGTGACTCCTAACAATGAAAAGAATACGCCCATCAAAACCGCTGACAGAGTCGAAACCAACAATTCGCCGTTTCTGAAAAAAGCTGTAAAGCAGGCAAAAATACATAATCCGAGAAATAACGTCGTTCCTACCGACTGTATAGTCAATGCCTTTACTTTCTTGCGGTTTCCGGTCAGAAATACCTGCCCGAACCCGTACAGACAATTCAGAATTGTCAAAATCAGAACCACGGAAATCATGTAAAAATGTATCTTAAACGTAGGGCTGTATTCCCCGATTAAAATATCCACCGCGCGCCAAGTCCGTGTCTGATACGTTTCCGGCGAAACATAGCACATAAACATCTGCCAGCGTTCCAGCTTTGTCGACAGGACTCCGTTTACAATCACCTTTTGTTCAAACAAAAACTCTGTCACAAAAAACACAATCAGTGCAATTCCCGACGCAGTTAACAGCGGATACTTTTTCAGCCGTTTCAACAGAAGCGGCATCAGACACACTGCCACAATCACCGCAATAGCCACCGGTGTATACGGAATGATGTACTTCGGATAATTTCTCTGAGGTACAAAGCCGTAAAGTGCCATACTCCGAAGCACCTTAAATCCCATATAAATCGGATAGGCGGACACCGCCAGGGTGCCTAATAACACCGCCAACCAGTAAATCCGAAACCTCTTTTGTCCGTTTCCGTTCAACATCTCATTTCTGTTCTCTTCTTTTACATTGTTTTCCATTCAAATACCTCCCGATGTTTATTTCCCTAACCTTCCGAACACTCCCCGCATCACTCCCCATTCTCACTCTGTATCTCCTTTACTCTCCCCAGAACACCTCTTCCAGCTTCTCCCGATACCCCTGCGGGTCCTCTGCCGCCTCTATGTTCAGATAACTGGAGTATGGCATAGAAAACGGTACAATCGTTATCTCCTCCTTCGCATATCCGGAGCTTTCCACAACCGCCCGTGCCCATTCCAGTCCGACTGATTTCATACTCCAAAGTTCACTTGTAGTATAGCCCTGCTCCGTTTTTTCCTTTACACAACAAGAGTAGCTGCCCTCTGCTAATTGCCAGATAAAAACATACAAGCCTTCCTCGTCGGTGCAATAACGGTACCCGTCTAATCCAACTGTCTCTTCATAATCCGGCGGCAACATAATAAAATCCACTTCGCCGCTCCCATACCGTTCTCCCTTTCTTGTCATCGAACCGTCCTTGTTTTCGATAACCGAAACATTGTCATAAGGGTCCGCATTTTGGTCCGGCATCTTCGACTCCGACAACGGATTGGTCAAAAAACAAACCGCAATTGCTACTCCGGCAACCACAGTCACCGCCACAATCCAAAAGGCCGGCTTTTTATAATTCAATACCGATTTCACACGGTTCTTTACCCCTACTTCCCCACAGGCCAGCGGGCAGGCCAGCATCCTGCGTTTTTGCAAACTACAGGATACCAAGGCTTCCGCATAGTTCTTCCGACTCTCCGGTTCCATTTTCCGTACTACCCGCTCATCACAAGCACGCTCGATGTCCCTTGAAAACAGCAAATAGGAAATCCATAACAACGGATGAAACCAATACACCGACAGCAGAAAAAATGCAATCGTTTTCCACCAGTGGTCTTTTCTCTTTAAGTGCGACATCTCATGAGCTATCACGCATTCCGTCTGCGCCTCTTCCATCCCGGAGGGAAGATAAATCCGTGGCTTTACGATACCGAACACAAAGGGCGTCGCAATACTGTCGCAGAAATAAATATTGTCCCGATAGCACATAGATACCTTTACCTTATGACGGAGCCACAGATAAGAGCTGAGACTGTAGGCAAACATTATCACCATCCCGGCAATCCAAACCAACGACGCAACAAAAGCAAGAATCTGCATCGGATTCGCGCTCACCCCCGGCGCCGGCACGGAGGAAATGCTGTAGTCCGGCGACAGATGCTCCGAAATAATCGGATTCACCGTAGAATTTAACATCGTCACTCCGGTATGTATGGACGGTCGTTCCGCCAGTAAAATCTCCGGCGACACAATTTTTCCGCTGGGAATCAGGCTCAGTATACTTTCCGGGATAAACGGACTCACCAGTCGCAGTCCCACCAGTGCCCACAGACATACCATAAGCGCCTTCGGTGCCTTATGACACAGCGCGCGCACCGCAAGCACTGCCAATACCACCCAGGTAGCCGTCAGCCCCATATTCAAAATTTCAACAACCACGCTCTCCATACTTTAACCCTCCCCAAAGGAATCAATAATCCTACGAATCTCCTCCAACTCCTTCGCGGACGGCTTTTTCCGGGAACCGAAGGCCGCAATAAAAGCCGGAAGGGAACCGGAAAAGGTATCCTCCACAAACTTCTCGCTCTGTATCGCGTAAAACTCATCCTTCCCGATGAGCACCGTCACCCGGCTGTTTTCCATCTCGAAAATCCCACGCTCACAAAGCTTCTTTAGCACCGTATAAGTAGTGGTCCGCTTCCAGTTCAGCTCCTCTTCGCAAAGTGCCACCAGCTCCTTTGTGGACAACGGCGCATGCTGCCACACAATATCCGCAAAGCGGGCTTCTACCATACCCAATTTAATTTCTGTCATATGAACCGCCTCCTTATGTAACAATATCTCATCCTAATCAATGCTTCTCTTCGTAACGCAAAACTGTCTATCGGTGATAGTCATTGCATTCATTCTATCACCGATAGACAGTTTTGTCAAGAGCATCAATATGTACATAAAAAAGAACAAAGGCAGACTGTTTCGTCTGCCTCAAATATACCGTTCTAAGATTTCCATTGGCAATTAATCGCCAATGTTTTTACACCACCTTTACATACGTCGGCTCCGGTATTTCTCTTCCCATCGCTTTTGCAGTTTCAATCCATTCCCCTATCATAATCTGTGCATTCTTCGCCGCTTCTTCCGGTGTTTCTCCATCTGCCATACATCCCGGCAAATCCGGTACAGATACAATATAACAATTATCTTCCTTTGACCATTGTACGAACAACGTATATTTGTACATACTTTCACACCTTTCCGTTCCTATATATTATATTTCAAAAAAATATAGCGCACTTGCTTCACCTGATATGGTTTCGCCTTATTCCCGTTCGGCTGGATATTAATAATCTCTTCTATATCCTCCCTCGTATAGATATAATGGTCTCCTTTTATTCTACATCGAAAATTTGCTTTTGACAATATGTATTGCAGATCTGTAAATTTAATATTGCAGTCTTCAAACCGTCAGCTTTATTGCACAGACTTTTCATTGCTCTACCGATTATTTATACGGCTTGTCCGACTCCATGAAACCATCTGTAATCACAGTCTCCGCTGTGGAAGAACCTGACCTATTTTTGCTGATAGAAACGCTCAAAAAGACAAAAGCGGTCTGCTAAACCGTATGCTCGCCTACACCGAACTCTCGGATAGAACCAAGTAAACAAAGCAGCCTTTCGGAAGAATTCACACTACCGTAAGGCTGCTTTCATTACATCTGCCACTGTTTATTGCAATAGTCGCCCGTTTATTTTACAAACTCGCACTCCCACTCCCCGTAAATCGGAAGCGGCTGGTCCGCTTTCTTGGAGCCGATTAACTCTGTAATCACCAGCTTATAAGTACCGGCAGCCACATCAGGAAGAGCCACGGAAACCGATGCCGTTCCGTCAACTATCGGTGCTGCCGTTGACATCTCATCCTTTGCCACCACATCACCGTCTGCGGATACAATCCGGTAGCTTCCCACTTCGATAGTCTCTAGTTCCCTGTACGGAGCCTTCGTCCCGTCCATCTCCATTTCCACTGCAAGAATATCCGACACCTCCGTAATCTTCATTTCAATTTCGTCCGTTGCCTGCTCATAGGTGGTTCCCGTTACCGCACCGAACAGACCCGTTACATCCTGAAAAAATCCGGTCAGCTTTCCCGTTGCCGCCATGGCACCCACGCCCGTCACGCACAGGCAAGCCACCAACACTGCCGCAGCCACCATTGGTTTTCTGAATACATTCTTTCCGTTATTTTTTCTCATTGTCATTTCCTCCATTTCCGTATAGCAATTGTCTAAAATGCGCTCCCGCATTTCCTTTGGCATCTCGATTTTTTTTACTTCTTCCGCACACTTTTTTTCAATCATTCCCGATACTCCTTTCGATATGCTTCACCTAACAAAACACGCCCCTTTTGCAGTCGCATTTTCACAGCAGATGTTGTTTTTCCTATAATGTCCGCTATCTCCTTCACGCTGTATTCCTCCACATAAAAGAGGGTCAGTACCGTCCGGAACTTTTCCGGCAACGTCATCAGCGCCTCTAAAATACCGCTGTCGGCAGGCTCTGCCTGATACTCCTTTATTTCCTCTATGTCCGTCACCGGATGTCTGGTCCTGAACCGCAACAGGTCCCTGCATTTGTTCGTAGCCACGGCAATGAGCCATGCTTTTTCATGCTCCGCCGACTCAAATACAGGTTGCTTTTGCACATACTTTATCAGTGTTTCCTGCACCGCATCCTCTGCGTCATCCGCGTTTCCGAGACTGACAAAACACAAGCGAAACAACATCGTTCCGTAGGTCTCCATCACATCTTCGATACAATCAGCCGGCCGTGCTGATGTAGTTCGCATCCCATCAACCTCCTTTCACTTATAACACGTTTGAAACCCGGATTCGGTCAATTATTTCGAATCATTTTCAGTATGTTCATGAATCAAAAACGCTCATACTCCTCCGGTAAAAAAAGGATTCCCGCATACCGCAAAGCGGTCACGGAAATCCCTTTTCTTAATCTCTCATTATTATCCGATGCTATCAATACTGGCCACTATCCAACCGCTGCAAAAACTCATCCTTCGGCAGCGGTCGGTCAAAGTAATAGCCCTGTATAATATCACAGCCCACCTCATACATATAGGTGTACTGTTGCTCTGTTTCCACACCCTCCGCAACAATCCGGAAGCCCAACGCCTTTGCCAGCTTCAAAATACTTTCAAACATGATACAATCCTTTTGATTGTCAGACTCGTCCCGTCCGAAGGGAATAAAGGATTTATCAATCTTAAGAATATCGGTGTTAATCATCTTCAGCATATTCAAAGACGAATATCCGGTTCCGAAGTCATCCACCGATGCACATACCCTCGCCGCCTTCAACTCATCGATTAGGTTTGCCAGCACAATGTAATCCTTTACATCTTCACTCTCCGTCAACTCTACTTCGATGTATTCATGGGGCACATTATACTTATCAATCACTTCCACGATTTCCTGTGCCAAATGCGGGTTTTCCATATGTCGCTTGGAAAAATTCACCGATATGGTATAGACCGGTCGGTTTTCCCGGATGCGCACACTGAGAAGTTCACATACCTTGTCCAACACATAGAAGTCAAGGGTACAAATACTGCCTTCCTTTTCCAAAATCGGAATAAACTCCATGGGAGAAATCATTTGCCCGTGCCTTTTCCACCGAATCAAAGCCTCCGCCCCGCAAAGTTTTCGTTCCCTTGCATTCACCTTCGGCTGATAATAAACCTCAAACTCCTGCTTGGCAATCCCACGGTAAAATCCCGCAATAATCTCCTTTTGACGCATGAGTTCTTTATGAATTTCTTCGCTGAAGTACACTACGTCTTTGCTGTCCCTTTGCCGAGCCGCCTGATACGCACTGCTGATGCGCATCATTACTTCTCCCGGTTCATGAATATTCTCCAGTTCGCTGACACCGATGGTTGCACCGAAGCTGAACTTCCTGCTTTTTTCACCATCCTGATAAACAAGCTCTATATTACCGATTCGGTGAATGTACGCTTCGGCATTTTCCTTCCGTATCACCGCTACAAAATTATCACCGCCCAGTCTGGCCGCGCATTCATCTTTCTCAAGCCCCTGCATAAGCATAGCTGTATACTGCCGCATCACCCCATCTGCCTTCTGATGGGTAAGTGCTTTATTTACATATTTAAAGTTATGGGTATTAAAATAAAATCCGATATAATTTGCCACGGTTCCCCGTGCACACATTCCGCCCAGATGTGCCATAAAACCTGCAATATTCTGCATGGATACCGACAAATCCGTAGGCATGGTGCGACGCAGCAAATAATCCATCATCTCTAAACGGAACGCTCCCAGTATTGTCTGCCCGAAAATCAGAAGTTCCCTACGCTCTTCCTCCGTCCATTGATACCCTTCTTCCGCATAAAAAATGATATCCGCGGTTCCTCCCTCACCGGTACGGAAATTAATGGAAACTGTATCGTCCCCTGTCGGCCGAACGCTCTGATACAACGTTCCCTCCATGTTACTGATTTGAGCACGAAATCCGGACTCCGGTGCCGAAAGCGCAGCCGCTACCCTTCCGACATGCCATTGCTCCGCAATCAGCGCAATGGCCTTTTGCACATTGTCTAAAACCTCTCTTCTTGTATGGGCGGGACTCTGTAACGTCTCAAAAAAAAGCTTCAGTTCTTCCTTCAAATGTGTTTCTTCCATAGCGCACCTCCTGTGCCTCATTCGACAATACCTTATTTTGTATTATAGCACAAGTCCACATAAAAAGAAACGTTTTTTATCATTTTTGTTATTTTTTATAGTAAGTCTGGCAATTTATATTTCGCCATCGCTTTTTTCAATATTTTCTTAAAAATCCTCCCTACTCTTCGATCTCAAACTCTACCCAATACATTGCCGTATCATAATCCCCGGCTCCACGGAAATCCATAAAGCCCTTCGTCAGGCGGTAGGTGCCTGCAGGAAGCTTCCCGTACAGCCATTCCCAATTGTAATCAAACTCCGTAACCTGTCCTTCAGGGAAATGATATGCCAAAGAATTCCATCCGTATTCTTCAATCACTGTCAGCACATCTTTCCAAGTACCGTTCTCCAACATAATCAGTCGGTAATCCGTACCGCACTTTAGCTCCCCGGTGGGATTCCCACCGTTTTTGTTACATACAAGTGTCAATCCGACAGAGGATACATCCTTTACCGATAAAGTCAGCCCCCAATCCGGGAATCCTTCGTCAGCGCCCAAAGAAGTATCCATAGAATAGTTCGTATCCGCTGTCGATAGAGCTGCAACCATATCCTCCGTCAACGCAAAGGCATAATCCTCACCCTCCGGCCAGAAGGAACGCCTATCGTCATGGATTGTCCGGAGCACCCGAGGTACACCGATACCGATGACCAGTGCCACACAGGCTGCCAATGCGGCCCATTTCACCCATCTGTAAAAGAAGTTTCCTTTTCCCGTCTGCCCCTGCAACTCAGAACCTTCCACACCCTGCATTGCTTTCAGCTTTTCTTTCCCCATTGTCACCTCATCCATCGGTGCCGCTTCCTCGATAAACTCTTCCTTTACTTTTCCCAAAGCCTGCAAT
>JAFTPY010000138.1 GCA_017463035.1 Lachnospiraceae bacterium | reverse complement strand
GGCTCCGGTGCTGTTTTCCATTTTCGGTTTGATGAAGACGGACTATGCCAACGAGCGGGGCTATGCGGTATTGTCCATTAATCCGATGGACATTGCGGCGGACAATTCCTCCCGAACCGGCGTGTTCTACGATTTGTATCTGTACGGGGAAACCTGGGAGGAGCAGACCGGTGTGCTGGCAGCCTGGGGCTGGAGCGTATCCAAGGCAATTGATGCGTTGGAAAACGGCGCAGCGGAAGAATTGGGCTTGACTACCACGGACTTTTTGATGACCGGCGTATCCCGGTTCGGTAAGGCTACCGCAGTGGCGGGTGCATTGGAACTGCGTATTAAGATTACGGCTCCGTCCTGTTCCGGTGCGGGCGGTATGGCATTGTACCGTTATGTATCCGAGGGAACGGCCTATGACTATACGGCAATTGACCGCGGAGCGGCCTATACCTTCGGGCAGAACGAACCAATCGGAAGCTTACGCAGTTCCAGTGAGGGTCATTGGTTCAACGACAATTTCCAGGTGTTTAAGGATGAGACAGTGCTGCCGTTAGAGCAGTATATGTTATCCGCTCTTTGCGGAAGAGGTGACCGGTATTTGTTTATTTCCGGTTCCTACTGCGATGAGGACTGGGTAAACGCACCGGCCATGTGGATGAACTATCTGGCTTCCAAGGATTTGTTTGATTATATGGGCATCGCCGACCATCTGGCGGTATGCTTACACCCGTCGGGACATATGGTAACGGATTCCGATTTGGTGTATTTGTTGGATTTTGCGGACTACCATTTGTACGGCAAGGAGCCGAAGTCGGATCTTTCCGATTTGACTACCAGTTTGTATGCACTGGAGCAAAATGCGGATCCGGAGTTTGAGGCGAAGTTAAAGTTTAGATAACTATAAAGGAATAGGGATTTCCCCGGACTGTCGACGGATGGTCCGGGGATTTTTCATCAATAGGAATTTCAGAGAGAGGGATAAGAGGAGAATCGACTTTTCGGTACAAAAAAGATTGCCACTTTCTGCCGAATATGGTACACTGGAAGGTGCGAGGAAACGATGAAAAAGTAAGGTTAAAAAATTAATACAAGGAGAAGAAACTTATGGAAATTAAGAATCCGATTTTACCGGGTTTTTACCCGGACCCGTCCGCTTGTGCGGTGAACGGAAAGTTTTACATTGTAAACTCCAGCTTTTGTTATTTTCCGGGTGTTCCGATTTTCGAGAGCACGGATTTGAAGCATTGGCATCAGATCGGTAACGTACTGGACAGAGCATCCCAGCTGCCGCTGGAGCATGACGGTATGTCCCGCGGTATTTTTGCACCGACCATCCGTTATCATGAGGGAACCTTTTACATGATTACGACGAATGTTAGTCACGGCGGAAACTTTGTGGTAACCGCTACCGATCCGGCAGGTCCGTGGTCCGAGCCGCATTACCTTGCAGGAGCGGACGGTATCGACCCGAGCTTATTCTTTGACGATGACGGAAAGTGCTATTACATCGGTACGAGACCGAACCCGGAGGGTGTCGGTCATAACGGGGACTGGTACATCTACATACAGGAACTGGATTTAGAAAATTGGTGTCTTGTGGGCGACTACAAGATGGTTTGGAACGGCGCAATGCGTAAGGCAGAGTGGCCGGAGGGACCGCACCTTTACAAGAAGGACGGTTATTATTACATTCTCCATGCGGAGGGCGGTACCGGTCCGGCTCATGCGGTTTGTGTGGCAAGAAGTAAGGAACTTTGGGGACCGTATGAGAACAATCTCATGAATCCGGTATTTACCCATCGTCATCTCGGAAAGGATTATCCGATTCGTTATGTGGGTCATGCGGATTTGATTGAGGATACCGAGGGTAACTGGTATGCGGTTATGCTTGCTTCCAGACCGTGTGAGTGGCACACCAATATGGGCCGTGAGACCTTCCTTGCAAAGGTTACTTGGGAAGACGGCTGGCCGGTATTTAATGCAGGCATCGGTATCTTAGAGGATACGGTAACGGTTCCGCTTAAGGAAACAGAAGGTGACGAGCTTGTAACCAGCGGCAAGGACGAGGACGGCATTCCGTTCTCTATGGTAAAGCTTCGTAATCCGGTGGAAGGAATGGCAAAGGGCGAGGGCAACGGTTATCGTTTAAAGACTCTTCCGTACACACTGGACCAGCGTGAACCGGCGGCGTTCTTGGGACTTCGTCAGACCTCTTACTACTTCACCGCAAAGACGACGGTGGACTTTACTCCGGCACA
Source organism: Lachnospiraceae bacterium (assembly GCA_017463035.1). Lineage (GTDB taxonomy): Bacteria > Bacillota > Clostridia > Lachnospirales > Lachnospiraceae > SIG307. The sequence continues at coordinate 1,627 of JAFTPY010000138.1, read as the reverse complement.
GGACGGCGAGGCGGCAGGTCTTGCATTGTTCCAGAGCGAGCAGGCATTCCTGACCATTGAGTACGGTAAGTTTGACGGTAAGACTCTGGTACGCATCTTGGAAAATACAAGAGATATCGGGGTACAGGTAAAGAAGACCGAGGAAGTTTCTGCGGATACGATTACCTTTACCATTACCCAGAAGGGACAGTCGGCAACTCTGTCCTACAATACCGGAGCGGGAGATAAGGTTTTACTTTCCGATGTTTCCACAAAAATTTTAAGTACGGAGACCGCAGGCGGATTTGAGGGCTGTACCATCGGTATGTATACCACGGCCAACGGTAAGGAAAGCGGTAACACCGCATTCTTTGGCGGCATAGATTATACGGTGGAATAAACATAATGTATTACGGCAGGTCGGATATGTTTTCCGGCTTGCCGTTTTGTATTTTGAGTCTGTTCGAAGAGGATTGGGGAAGTGCGCAAAACTCTGTATAAGGTGTTTGGTCAGTGACAGTAATATACGGTGAGTAGTTTGGGTCAAAAGAGCTGTTTTGAGATGATTTGACCAAATGTATTCCATTTTTTTGAGAAAACAAGGGGTATCGTTTACAAAAAAGTGTGATATTTTCTCAAAAAACGATACGTCTGTTTTTTTGACCCAAGAAAAGAAGAAATATTTTCTCAAAAAACGTATGAGCAGATTTTTTGAGAAAAGTCGTGTGAAAATGATGGCGAAATGAAGCTAAAATAACGCTAAATGATGGTTTGAAAAACTTACTTTGGGTCGAAATCGGCAAAATAATAGGTTTTGGGAAAAAATGTAGAAATCACCTATTGACATTCTGAAAAAAGTGTGTTAAATTTTTAACAGACAGAGGCGAAAAAGTAAAACAAGAGTAAAATAGTATGTTTCTGTGAAATCAATGTGCCGAATAGGAGGTCGTGTATGAAAACGAAAAACTATGAAGTGGTAGACAGTGTAGAGGCTTTGGAGGCAGCCATTGCCCGGGTAAAAACCGCACAGAAGAAGTTCGCGGAGTATACCCAGGAGCAGGTAGACAAGATTTTTCTTGCGGCGGCAACTGCTGCGGATAAGGCAAGAATTACCCTTGCGAAGATGGCGGTGGAAGAGACCGGCATGGGCGTAGTGGAGGATAAGGTCATTAAGAATCACTATGCGGCAGAGTACATTTATAACGCATACAGAGACACCAAGACCTGCGGTGTCATTGAAGAAGACAAGGCATTCGGTATTAAGAAGGTGGCAGAGTCCATCGGCGTGGTAGCAGCGGTTATCCCGACCACCAACCCGACTTCTACCGCGATTTTTAAAACCTTAATCAGCTTGAAGACCAGAAACGGTATTATTATCAGTCCGCACCCGCGTGCAAAGAATTCCACAATTGCGGCAGCTAAGATTGTGCTTGAAGCGGCCGTTGCGGCAGGTGCACCGGAGGATATCATTGCATGGATTGATGTTCCGTCTCTTGAGATGACCAATACGGTAATGAAGGAAGCGGATATTATTCTTGCAACCGGCGGCCCTGGCATGGTAAAGGCGGCGTATTCCAGCGGTAAGCCTGCGCTTGGCGTTGGTGCGGGTAATACTCCGGCTATTATCGACGATACGGCGGACATTCTT
>JAFTPY010000137.1 GCA_017463035.1 Lachnospiraceae bacterium | reverse complement strand
GCAGACGGAATTGAGACATTGAACTAACCGTTCGGATTGGAGAACAGTATGGAATATATTACAATTGCCTTGGCAAAGGGCAGACTTGCCAAGAAGGCATTGGAGCTGTTGGAGCAGGTAGGTGTTACCTGTGAGGAAATCAAGGATAAGGATTCCAGAAAGCTGATATTTACCAACGAAGAGCTGAAAATGAAGTTTTTCCTTGCAAAAGCCAACGATGTGCCGACCTATGTGGAGTACGGTGCGGCGGATATCGGCGTGGTAGGTAAGGATACGATTTTAGAGGAAGGCAGAGAGCTTTACGAGGTACTTGACCTCGGCATGGGTAAGTGCCGCATGTGTGTGGCCGGTCCGGAGTCCGCAAGAGAGCTTTTAGGAAACGGTGAAATCATCCGTGTTGCCACCAAGTATCCGCATATTGCCAAGGATTATTTTGTAAAGCAGAAGCATCAGACCGTAGAGCTGATTAAGTTAAACGGTTCTATCGAGCTGGCTCCGATTGTAGGCTTGTCCGATGTAATCGTGGATATTGTAGAGACCGGTTCCACCTTAAAGGAAAACGGTCTGGTAGTGCTTGAGGAGGTATGTCCGTTGTCCGCCAGAGTGGTAGTAAACCGCGTCAGCATGAAGATGGAGCAGGAGCGGATTACGGATTTGATTGCGAAGCTACGGGCTTTGGTTTCCTAAAGGGAGAAACCGTTGGGAGTGCGGAAACAGTTTAACGGTTAGGAAATCGTTTGATTGAAAGATAGGATAGACGAAAGCATAGAATACGTTGCGTAGAAGCAACAGAAAGAGGTTTGACATGAGAACAGTTCGTTTGACGGAAGAAACCAAGAAGAATATTTTAGAAGATTTGTTGAAGCGCAGCCCGAACCAGTACAAAGAGTACACGGAGAAGGTAGAGGCAATTTTAAAGGATGTACAGGAAAACGGTGACAAGGCTGTATTCGGTTACACCGAGAAGTTTGATAAGGCGGTTCTTACCGCAGACACTGTACGTGTGACGGAAGAGGAGATTGCGGAAGCATACGAGAAGCTTCCGGCGAGAACAGTAGAGGTAATTCGTAAGGCCATCGTAAACATCCGTGCGTATCACGAAAAGCAGAGAAGAAACAGCTGGTTTGACGCACAGCCGGACGGAAGCATTTTAGGTCAGAAGATTACCCCGATTGCATCCGTAGGCGTGTATGTACCGGGCGGTAAGGCGGCGTACCCGTCTTCCGTACTGATGAATGTACTTCCCGCAAAGGTGGCGGGCGTAGAACGTATCGCTATGGTAACCCCGCCGGGTGCCGACGGTAAAGTATACGAAGGAACCTTGGTTGCCGCAAAGGAAGCCGGTGTGACCGAGATTTATAAGGTAGGCGGTGCTCAGGCAATCGGTGCATTAGCATACGGTACCGAGAGCATTCCGAAGGTAGATAAAATCGTAGGCCCGGGTAACATTTACGTTGCTCTTGCAAAGAAGGCTGTATACGGACACGTAAGCATCGACTCCATCGCAGGCCCGAGTGAAATTCTTGTTCTTGCGGATGAGACCGCAAACCCGACCTATGTGGCTGCGGATTTACTGTCCCAGGCAGAGCACGATGAGCTGGCTTCCGCTATCCTTATTACCACCAGTGAAGAGGTGGCAACAAAGGTAAGTGCAGAGGTAGACCGTTTTGTGGCACAGCTTTCCAGAAAGGCAATTTTAGAGAAGTCCTTAGATAATTACGGCTATATTTTACTGGCTGATAATATGAACGATGCCATTGATGCGGTAAACGAAATTGCGTCCGAGCACTTGGAGCTTGTAACCAAGGATGCCTTTACCGTAATGACGAAGATTAAGAACGCCGGTGCAATCTTTATCGGCGAATACTCCAGTGAGCCGTTAGGCGACTACTTCGCAGGCCCGAACCACGTGCTTCCGACCAACGGAACCGCAAAGTTCTTCAGTCCGCTTGAGGTAGACGACTTTATCAAGAAGTCCAGTATTATTTCTTACTCCAGAGAGGCGTTAGAGCCGATTCATGAGGATATTATCGACTTTGCAAAGGCCGAGGGTCTGACCGCACACGCGAACTCCATTGCGGTGAGATTCGGCAAGGAAGTGAAGTAGTCTTATATATAGGGAAACGTGGAGGGAATATATGAAGAAATTAAAAAAGGGCTATCTTTTTTACATATCTGCTGTATTATACTGGCTGGCAGCTGCTATAAATTTCCTTGGAGAAAAGAACTTTTCATTAGGAGCGTGTTTTCTGTGTCTTGGTTTTACGATGCTGCTTCTTGGAAAATCTGAAGTAGATAAGCAAAAGAAGGATGAGGAAGAGAACAAGGAATAGTTGAGGAGAGGACAAGTGAAGGAAGCCATATTCTTAGATTTCTACGGTACCGTTGTTTTTGAGGACGGCGAGAATATCGAGAAAATCTCAAAAATCATACAGGATACCGGTGAGGTGAAGGATATTTCCGAGGTGGGCGCTTATTGGTGGAATGAATTTTATGCATTGTTTGTGAACGCCTATGGTGAAAACTTCCGAACCCAAAGAGATATTGAGATGCAATCTTTGGCAAAAACCATAGAGTATTTTAGGTCGTCGGCGGATGCGGTACAGCTTAGCAATGAAATGTTTGAGTACTGGCAAAAGCCACCGATTTTTGAAGAAGCAAAACAGTTTTTTGCGAAGAGTCCGGTGCCGATTTATATTGTGTCCAACATAGATACCGAGGATATTACAGAAGCCATAAAGTTCCACGGGTTAACGCCGGCGGCGGTATTTACCAGTGAAGATGCAAGGTCTTATAAGCCGAGAAAAGAGCTTTTTGAGTATGCATTAAAAGCTACCGGGTTGATGCCGGAGCAGGTGGTGCATATCGGGGATTCCTTAAGCAGTGATGTAAAAGGTGCTTCTGCTCTCGGAATCGATACCATATGGTTGAACCGGAGAAATAGAGCGGTTCCCGAGGGAGTATGTTCTGTGGGAAATCTGTTGGAGGTATTTGAAACAAAGTTTTTCAAATAAATTAAGGGAGATAGGGAGGAATTATTATGTATCAGTACAAATCAGAAATTCTCAGAGTCAGCGTGAAGTGGTTTTCGGATAAGGCAAATGAAAAGGACATTGCCGAACTGGATGAACTGATTAACAAAAGAGCCGCAGAAGGCTGGGAACTGGCAACCTATGACTACATGGCAACCTCGACACAGTGGGCGGGAGCGTTTGTTGTGACATTCCGGAAGAAAGTTGCTGAATAGTATAACGTACAACGAAGGGAGAAGGTTATGAGAACTGCGAAAGTAGAGCGTAACACAAAAGAAACGCAAATTGTCTGCGAACTGAATTTAGACGGTTCCGGTACCGCGAAGGTGGACACCGGCGTGGGATTCTTAGATCACATGTTAAACAGCTTTGCGCGGCACGGGTTCTTTGATTTGACCTTGTCCGTAAAGGGTGACCTGTATGTGGACTGTCATCACACCATCGAAGATACCGGTATTGTGCTGGGCCAGGCGATTAAAGAGGCGGTAGGCAATAAGGAGGGCATCAAGCGTTACGGTTCTTCTCTGCTTCCTATGGATGAAACGCTGGTGTTGTGTGCCATTGATTTGTCCGGACGTCCGTATCTTAATTTTGACATGACCTTTACCGCAGAGCGTGTAGGCTATTACGACACGGAGATGGTAAAAGAGTTTTTTTATGCGGTGTCCTATGCCGCAGGCATGAATTTACATATTAAGCAGATGGACGGCAGCAACAATCATCACTTGATTGAGGCAGCCTATAAAGCGTTCGCAAAGGCTTTGGATGAAGCTACTATGGCGGAGCCGAGACTTACGGGGACTCTTTCTACCAAGGGGACGCTGTAAGCTGAAAGGCAGCTAAGAAGCACTATGTAAATCGTATAGATACATAGATAATACAAAATAAAACCGGTTGCTTGTGTAAGGCAGGAGCCGATAAAAGGAGAACAGGAATGAAATTATATCCGGCAATTGATATTAAAAACGGACAGTGTGTACGTCTTTGTCAGGGCGTATTTTCCGATGTAAACGTGTATGCGGAGAAGCCGTATACAGTGGCAAAGGAGTTTGAAGCGGCAGGTGCTTCCTTTATCCATATCGTGGATTTGGACGGTGCGCTTGCGGGACATACCGCAAATGCAGAGGCTATTTCCGAGATTGTAAAGAATGTTTCCATCGGCACGGAAATCGGAGGCGGCATTCGTACCATGGAAGATATAAAGACGAAGTTGAATTTAGGACTGAATCGTGTTATTATAGGTACGAAGGCAGTAAAGGAGCCGCAGTTTATCAAGGAGGCCATCGAGGAGTTCGGTGCCGACCGCGTTGTCATCGGGATTGATGCCAAGGACGGTATGGTTGCCATCGAGGGCTGGGAGACGGTCAGTGACCGTTCTGCGGTAGCGTTTGCACTTGAAATGAAGAAGCTGGGGGCAACGACCGTGATTTATACCGATATTGCGAGAGACGGTATGTTGACCGGCCCGAATTTTGAGCGCACGGAAGAGATGATAAAGGAAACCGGTATGGAGATTATTGCCTCCGGCGGTGTTTCTTGTATGGAGGATTTGTTACGTCTTGATGAAATCGGATGTGCCGGAGCCATCATCGGCAAGGCGATTTACGAAAAGAGAATCAACCTTGCGGAAGCGGTGGAGCGCTTCGAACGCTAAATTGCCGGAAAAAGAAACGGAGAAGTGTCGGTCTGATACTGTCGCAGGATGCGGTATATGAGATACGACAACCGAAAGGAGAAAGCATGCGAAAGAAATTATTTGCTTATATCAATACGGAGAGTGAATTCGAAGAGAACGTGGCAGAAGCCGTGAACCGTTATTTCTTAAACGGTGCGGACGGTTTGTTCCTGTACAGTTATATTGCGGAGGATGCTTACAAGGAAGAGTTTTTCCACATGATTAAGCGTGTCACCGAGGATCTGGCACTGGATTACTTTGTGGGATGCCATGTGGCTCGTTTTGAGGACGTGAAGAAGGCCTTTTATACCGGTGCGTCCGCAGTGGTGATTCCTGCAGACGGTTTAGAGGACTGGGGCGTTATCAAGGAGTCCGTGGATCGCTTCGGCAGTGAGAAGATTTTTGTTGAGCTTAACGCTTCCAAGGCAGACAGCGAAGAAGGTGTTGCCGCACTTTCCGCAAGAGTGGCAAAGGCATGCGGTCTGGGGGCCGGCGGCATTATGTTTAAGCATGTGACCTTAGGTCCGTGTCTGACGGCATATTTGAAGACCATTACCGTTCCTGTGATGATTCGTGACAGTCTGGTGCGTAATTCCGTAGAGGATATTCTCGGGACGGAGGGCGTATCTATTCTTGCGACGAACTATTATAAGAATAAGGATATCCGCAGAGTGAAGGAAAATCTTACGGTAGGCGGTATTGATATGTATCATCTGGAGAGTTCAATGCCGTTTTCTGCGTTTAAGAAGGATGCCAACGGTTTGGTGCCGGTAGTGGTACAGGATTATCGTACCAATGAAGTTCTGATGCTTGCCTATATGAACGAGGAGTCTTATAATAAGACCATTGAGGACGGTCGTATGACTTACTATTCCCGCAGTCGTCAGGAACTTTGGTTAAAAGGCGACACCTCCGGAAACTATCAGTATGTGAAGTCTCTTTCCATTGACTGCGATAAGGATACGATTCTTGCCAAAGTTTACCCGATCGGACCGGCGTGTCATACGGGACATACCAGTTGCTTCTACACCGACTTGGTAGAGGGCGAAAAGGAAGCTCTGGCTCCGCAGGAAGTGTTGGAAGATTTGTATTCTACGATTGTAGATAGAAAGAATCATCCGAAGGAAGGTTCTTATACCAACTATCTGTTTGAGAAGGGTATTGATAAAATTTTAAAGAAGTGCGGCGAAGAAGCTACTGAGATTGTGATTGCGGCAAAGAATCCGGAAGCGGAGGAGTTAAAGTACGAAATCGCGGATTTCCTGTACCATCTGTCCGTTCTTATGGTAGAATGTAATCTGAACTGGGATGATGTGATGACGGAGCTTGCCCATCGCAGATAGTCACGCAGGTAAGATGCGGGTAAAACGGGGATTGATGCAGAGATGATTTGTTACAGAGCTTACTAGGCAGAAAGGCGGTATGTAGTATGGAATTTTTAGGTGCATTGGTGACTTACGGTTTGAAGTTTATTGTGCTGGGTGCAGCAGCCTTTGGTGCGATTTTACTCGGAATCTGGTTGCGGAAGAGAAAGAATACGGCAACTGCGGAAGAAAACGAGTAAGAGGTGAATACGAACAAGGAGCTGTCATACACGGGTATGACAGCTTTTGTACTATATGCCATACTTTTAGATGGTAAGAAAATATTGAATTAGCGTAATAAAGGAGTAGTCATGTTACAGAAATTAAAAAAACGGTATGTGGGTAATAAAGCCTTTTATCGGATGGTTTTAGGAATTGCGGTGCCGATTATGATTCAGAACGGCATCTCCAATTTTGTCAGTATGTTAGATAACATTATGGTGGGAAATGTCAGTACAGAGCAGATGAGCGGCGTTTCCATCGTAAATCAGTTGATTTTTGTGTTTAATCTGATGATTTTCGGCGCGGTATCCGGTGCCGGTATTTTCGGTGCACAGTTTTACGGAAGCGGTGATACAAAGGGGGTCCGGGATACGTTCCGTTTCAAACTTCTCAGCTGTGGATTACTGACTGTACTGGGAATTGCAATTTTTCTCGGCTTCGGGGATGTGTTAATTCGCCAGTATTTGCAGGGGGAGGGAGATATTGCGCAGATTGAAGCGTGCTTCGGATATGCAAAACAGTATTTGATGATTATGATGATAGGCTTTATCCCATTTTATGTCTCCCAATGTTATGCCTCAACGCTTCGCGAAACCGGAGAAACGATTTTGCCGATGGTGGCCGGAATTGCGGCCGTTGTGATTAACTTGGGACTCAATGCGGTACTTATTTTCGGTTTACTCGGCTTCCCGGCATTAGGTGCGGCGGGAGCGGCAATTGCCACCGTGATTTCACGTTTCACGGAGGCAGGAATTGTTATCATAGCCACTCATCGGAATAAGAAAAAGCATGCCTTTATCGAAGGTGCCTATAAGAGTCTGAAGGTGCCGGGAAGCTTGGTGAAGGGTATTTTGCAGAAGGGAATTCCGCTGTTGTTAAATGAAACTCTTTGGGCAGGAGGTATGGCGGTACTGAATCAGTGTTACTCCGTGCGTGGTTTCGATGTGGTATCGGCGGTGAATATCTCTTCTACAATTTCCAACGTATTTAATGTGTCCTTTATTGCCATGGGCAGTGCCATCGGTATTATTATCGGGCAGATGTTGGGCGCGGGAAAAACAGAAGAAGCAGTGGATGCTGACCGGAAG
>JAFTPY010000136.1 GCA_017463035.1 Lachnospiraceae bacterium | reverse complement strand
GAAAAGGAAATGTGCGGCAGTACCGCACCAAGCGCTTCTCTTCCGCTTTCATCGGTATAAACAAGCGTTCCGAACACATCCGCAGTTCCCCGCATGCCCCTCTGCGGTGAATACTCCTCAAGCGGAAGCAACAGTTCCTCCTTCCACGAAAAAGAAAATTGCTCTTTTTTCGGTGCCTGCTCAAAATACATCACAAGACCTTTTTCATAATAATCATATTTCTCACGCACTTCCTCGAAAGAATCCGACACATTCACATACACCCCATAATTCCTCGATTCAAGCTGTGCACTCTCTACTTGAACACTATATGCCTTTCGTCCGGCATCATCGTATAACTCCGGTATCACCTCTTGTATCTCTATGGAAAATCCTTCTTGTAGCGTGCGAATCACATCTTCCAGTTCCTGTATGGATTCTTCAAAGGAAATACACTCACCCTCCCAAGTTATATTCATCTTGTCCGCCTGAACCTTTTTTTCTGCTATGTTCAACACAGGCACCAGTCCAATCTCCAAAATGCTATGACTGTCCAATGTTATATCATGGGGCCAATTTCCATCTTTCAAAGATGCTATCACCAAATGAAGCTTCGGAGCGTCAGGAACTTTGACTGACACCATTTCCATATTCCCGCTCTTCACTGACATCCACTCTATCACAGGACAATTTTCTACTTCAATCCGACTAAGCTCTGTCTCAGAACCACCAATAAACAATGTATCCCATAATAAAATCTCTTCCAATAATGGACAGTCTTTTACCAACACCTCTCCAAGCCTCATTACCTGAGTGCTGGTAGCTCCCTCCCATACAATCCTCTTTAATTTCGGAACCTCGTAAACCTCAAGGTGCCTTACAGAATTTAACCTCATTTCTTCCAACTCCGGAAAATAGTAAAATCCTTTCAGGCTTGCATACGGTTCAAGCAGGATGCGATCCGGAAGACGCACCTCCGTAATCGCAGTCCGTTCCTTTTCTGAAAGAAAACCATCCTCATCCTCGTCATAGTTTTCCTTTAAATAATTGCAAAAACGTATATCACCAAAATTATCCTCTGTAATCGCAACCATTCCGTCCGAATAGTTCGAAGGTGTCAGTGTTGCAGTAACCGAAACATTCTCCGCAACACCTGTTGTCGGTATGCACTCCTCTTCTCCTTTTACGCACCCACTAATACAACTCACGAAAATACTGCCTAGCAATATTAGTTTATATCGTTTTTTCATAAATTATAGAATCCCTTCTTTTATTATCTGCCTCACAAATAATGACTTTATTGTAAGGCAGATATTATATTTTGCTTACAACAATCTATTTCACAAGCAAATTTCTCTGATAGTTACTTAATTACATATAAAACATATGCATCCAAATCTACCTTATTAAAACTACTTTTCAAATCCACAAATATTGCCATACGAAAAGCATATTTCATACGGCGTAACCTTCACCTCATCTTGTATACAATTCCCCTACCGGACCTATCCAAAGATAGTCCTTCTTCCTTCTTCTCCTATTGAGCTTGAGCTTTCTCAAAATCTTTGTAATCTAATGGAGTAGATGACAGGTTCAAATACCGATATGCCTTTATTTCAGTATTTCCCGCTTTTTCCCACGCATTATAATTATTGGAATCCGCTTCTTGTGCATACTTCTGAAAATTTCCCAAATAGAAACGTTCTTCCTCTAAAAGCCCCCACGAATATACCGGTATAGCAAAATCATTAATTGTTCCAACTGCATTTGAACACGCTTTTCCTAATACATTCTTTATCGCTATATTCGCAGCCTTGTAACGATTGGGACGCATAGTTGTCTTATCAGCACCTGCAGAATGTACAATTCTTTGTATGCCATTCCGTTCTATCCATTCACCATTTTCCTTGACCTTGCGTGTAATATCTGCCCATGTACTATGCGCAAATACATCTGCCACATGATGCATTGCAATTCCGTATATGAAAAGGCTCCTATTTTCTTTCGTATTTTCAATACCGGAACCAACCGCCGCAAATACCGTGCTCCAATCAACTCCTCCTATTTCACTAGGGCTGATATCCTCTTTTATTCGTTTTATATCTTTATCACGAACTCCTGATGAAGGATATTCTTTATTATTAACCTCATCTCTTGTCTCTCCTCCATTTGCTGCAACTCTTGTTAAAAAAATATAATTTGCAATGTAGTTAGACTCTCCTGAGATTTCCTCCGACTTATCACCGCTCCACAGAAAACCATGATAAGGATTTGTATACATCCCCTCTAAAGGTTCGTTCTCATCTTCTTCAATGAACCCATCCGGATATTTACAAGCATATAATAAAATCTTCCTTTGTTCTGGTGATAGGCTCTCTCCATAACATGCATTTCCCACCGCATTCTGATGGTTCTCCTTACTCCACATGCCCTCTACAACTTCCACTTCCGTAAAGGTCTCTACCGCCTTCTCATTCTCCGGTATGGTCTTTAACACCTCGCCCCAGAACTTGTCCTTCTGCTTTTCTTTCTCCTTCTTGTTCTTGGAAGCATTCTTTAGGTGCTTTTCGTAGAGCTTCTGAAACTTATCGTTGATTTCGATGGCATACTCCAGGTCAATGACACCGTTTCCGTATTCGTCACTGTCACCGTAGAGGTTTGCACTGTAGTTCAAAAGTGCACGGATGTACTCTGCAGGCATGTCCGGATTCAGCTCCATCAGGACGGAAGCCGCGCCTACGACATGCGGTGCCGCCATACTTGTTCCAGAGACCCCCATGACTCCGTCAAAAATACCGGTAGATAAGATATTTTCGCCCGGTGCCATCAGCTCCAGTGCCTCACCATCTGCACTGTTTTCAGCCGGAAGACCTTCTGTAGTCACGGAGCCTACCGCGATTACTTCGTCATACGCCGCCGGGTACGCCACCTCATCTCCGTCACCGGAGGCTGCAATCAACAGGATGCCTGCCTCAGACGCCCTTTCCACAGCTGCTTCCAATGTTGCCACATTCTTTTCAATGCCAAAGCTCATGTTGATGATGTCCACATCCTGTTCTATTGCCCAGTCAATAGCCTCTACGATGCGCTCCACGGGAGCCTCAAGCTTATCATCAAGCACACGGGCGGAATACAGCTCCACGCCCGGATTTATACCTGTAATCCCTTCTTCATTATCCAAGGCTCCTACAATACCGGCTACGGCAGTACCGTGACCGCTTATATCTTCATAAAGAACCAGACACTCATCATCCGGAATAAAATTCATTCGCTCTACTACATTTAAGTCGGTACTGAAGTTAATACCGGAGTCAATGATGGCTACCTTGATTACTTCGTCAGAGGTTTCCGGTAGCTCTGCCTGAATCATCTGCCGGTTCCACGCCTTACCGTTCTTATCCTCTTTGTTTACCCTAAATTTCTCTTTCTTCTGCTTCTTTTCCTTAATCTTGTTACCAAAGCCACGGACAATATCTCCGCTCTCTTCATAGCTTACAACGCTCTCTTCATGTACCGTTTTCGCCTTTTCCATATACGGTAAATTGCTTGCAGTCATACAAAGTACCAGTATCAGGCCAAAAGCTTTTTTCAATTTGTTTCTCATATAAACCTTTCTCATTTTGATTAAATTTTCCGTTTTTATACGGATTTTCGTTTGTACTCTTGCTTTTTTCCCGATACATGATATACTTGTTTTGGGATAGTATCATCTCATGTACCGAGAATTGCCTGTCATTCGTGCTGCAACACGAGAGTCAGGCTTTTCTCTTTTCAGTTTTCATCTGCACCTCCCTATCCGGATTACTGCGACGTATTGTTACATCCTCCATGCCACTATAGTTCGCGATTTTACCTGTCACAGTCATCCAATACTTTATCGTTGTACAGTGATACCCCATACAATTGTATTATACGCCTCATATCTAATCCATGTCAAGCACTTCTTTTTAATCTTTTACATCACATCTCCATTGACAAACCAACCTTGTTTCTATATAATAAACCTTGCACCACAAAACAGATTCACTCATCCGGAGGTATCTTCTATGGATAAGCTTACCTTAACAAACAACGAACTGGAAATTATGGAATTGCTGTGGACACAGGGCAGACCCTTGTCCCGGACCGAGATTATTGAGCTCACCCCCGAGCGTTCCTGGAGTTCCAAATCCATTCATATTATTTTGAATAAACTGATTGAAAAGGGTGCCATAGAGGTATCCGGCTTTGTACGGACCAATAAAAACTACGGCAGAACCTATTCCCCTTGTATTACCCCGGATGACTATGTGGTTTCTTCCATCCGGCAATCCATTAAGGATGTAGGCTACGCCACCAAGCCGACCGCCATTGCCTCTGTATTTGCGGCACTAATTGATGAGAAGGAGGTAGACGAAGAACTACTGTCCTCCTTAGAACAAATACTTGCTGAAAAGAAAAGGAAGCTAAACAAATGATTGTAAACATCTATACTGTTTTTATGTCCATACTTTGTTGCGATATATTTACTGTGATTCTCTATCTTCTTTTTACGCGAACAAAGCTTGTCCTAAAGTTCAGTATCGGTCCATTGCTCGTGCTTATCGTATTAAGTATCCTGCGTTTGGTGTTTCACGTAGAGTTTCCAAACACACCGGTACTTTGTTCCGAAACCATCTATCCGGCAGTAATGACAGTTTTGGAATCTACACCATTTATCCACCTGTCGGATAAGCTTTCTTTTACACTCTATGAACTGCTTATCTTATTGTGGATAATCGGAAGTGTCTATTCCCTGTTTCGGCTCTGTTTTCAGGAGTTCCGTTTTCAAAAGCTTCTGGCAAAGGAACCCGTTTCCTCCGATACACGGGTATACTCTGTTTTAAACGAAATCTCCGAAGGAAAAGCGGACAAACTGCGTGTCGTGGAAAGCTCCCTTATCAACACTCCGATGATCGCAGACTTTCTTCGTCCCACCATTTACTTGCCGAAGATTTCTTTTTCCGATGCCGAATTATACCACGTTTTATCCCACGAATGGACACATTACCTTCACAAAGACATATGGACCAAGCTCTTAG
>JAFTPY010000135.1 GCA_017463035.1 Lachnospiraceae bacterium | reverse complement strand
TCATGGAATCCAGCACACATACATGTTCCGAATATTCCAACTCCTCTGCCGCAAGACGAAGCACCTGGCAGGTAGCGCTCATCTGCTCACTGATTCCCAAATAACAAACCTCGTCTCCCGCCTCTGCCGCCGGACGCAAAAACTCCACCGCAGCCTCAATTCCAGGCGCGGAAGTCTTCGGCGTGGTACGATTGGCATCAGCCCATTCATAAATCTTATCCGGTGTCGTTTCCACACCGTCTAAATAACAGATATCGTCCATTACAATATTTAACGGAAGTATTGTAATTCCGTATTCTTCTATTAATTTAGGCGACAAATCACAGGTGCTGTCTGCCATAATCCGAATCTTACTCATTAGCATTCTCCTTCCGGATAAACACCTTATCCAAAAGATAATTTTACACGAATATGCTTAAAATTGCAATAAAAAACGCCTTTCTTTCCGTAAATTTTACATATATTTTATTTTTCACAATATCCTCACAGTTCTTGCACAATCTCCACACAGAAACTTCACATTTCCCCACTATGCTGAATAAAAAGCAAACGAAAGGAGGTACTCTATGAATTTTCGAAACGAATGGAAGCACGAAATCACGCCCTTTGACAAACTCCTTTTAACCCAACGGCTTTCGGCGGTCATGAAACGGGACCGGCACGCCGCCGACGGGCTTTATCACATTCGCAGCCTCTACTTTGATGACCTGCACGATACCGCTCTTTACGAAAAAATCGACGGTGTCAATCTGCGTGATAAGTACCGTCTCCGGTATTACAACGGCGATACCTCGTATATTGTGCTGGAACGCAAAAGCAAAATCAACGGTCTTTGCAGCAAAAAAAGCGTGCCTATCAGCATACACGATGCCGCCCTTCTTTCCGGAAACCGCATTGTTTCCGTGGATGAACTGGAAAGCCCGGAGGTACAAAGGCTTTATGCGGAAATGCAATGTAAGAGTCTGCGTCCGAAGACCATCGTGGATTATACACGAATTCCGTTTACATATCGCCCCGGAAATGTTCGTGTTACCATTGACTATGACATCCGCTGCGGTGTCCTGACCACAGACTTTTTAAACCCGGACTGTGTCACAGCTCCCGTACCGGACAACCCGATTATTCTGGAAGTAAAATGGGATGCTTTTCTTCCCGAAGTTATCCGGGATGCGGTAATGCTTCCGAACCGTCGTGCAGCAGCCTTTTCCAAGTACGCTGTCTGCCGCTCCTATGACATTTAAAACATAAAACTTACTTTATAAAGGAGAATCAAATTATGAATTTCGGAGATATTTTTAAATCCAGCTTTCTAGAAAATGTTACCAGCGTCAGTCTTCTGGACATGGCACTGGCATTAATCCTGGCCTTCGGTATCGGCCTGTTCATCTTTTTTGTTTACAAAAAGACTTACAGCGGCGTGATGTATTCCGCCAGCTTCGGTACCACACTTGTTGCCCTGACCATGATTACCACCGTAGTTATTTTGGCAGTTACCTCCAATGTAGTGCTTTCCCTCGGTATGGTAGGTGCCCTTTCCATCGTACGTTTCCGTACCGCAATCAAGGAGCCCCTTGATATCGCTTTCCTGTTCTGGTCCATTGCGGTAGGCATCGTTCTTGCGGCAGGCATGATTCCGCTTGCTGTTATCGGCAGCGTTATCATCGGTGTGATTTTACTTGTATTCGTAAACCGCAAGTCTTCCTACAACCCGTACATGGTGGTCTTAAGCTGCACCGATCACACCAGCGAATTAAAGGCTAAGGAATTTTTAGAGACGAAGACCCTTCGCTGTGTTGTAAAGAGCAAAACCGCACAGAAGGGTGCCGTAGAGCTTAACATGGAAATCCGTTTGAAGGATGACAACACCGATTTCATCAACGCACTTTCCGATATGGAAGGTGTAAACAGTGCGGTACTTGTCAGCTACAACGGCGATTATAGGGGGTAATTTATGTCTGCGAGCAAACACTTTGACAAAATCTGCTGTATTGTGTTGTGCTTTACCTTAGTGATTACACTTTTATTTATGAATGCGGAAAGCTTCGGTGTGGAGGCTGCCGGCAACACCATGGGGTACGAAAACCGGCTGTTCGACACCTCCAGGGTTCATACGATTGATATCGTTATGGACGATTGGGAAGGATTTCTTGATACCTGTACCAACGAAGAATATTCTGTCTGCTCCGTCATTATTGATGGGGAGGCCTATAAAAACGTCGGTATCCGGGCAAAGGGAAACACTTCCCTTTCCTCCGTTGCATCCTACGGAAACGACCGATACAGTTTTAAAATCGAATTCGACCAGTACGATGACACAAAGTCCTATTACGGCTTGGATAAACTCAGCTTAAACAACATCATTCAGGATACCACCTACATGAAGGACTATCTTGTATATCAGATGATGGGACAGTTCGGCGTAGCCGCTCCGTTGTGTAGCTATGCGTATATTACAGTAAACGGAGAAGACTTCGGTCTTTACCTTGCTGTAGAGGCGGTAGAGGACGGCTTCCTGACCAGAAACTACGGTTCGAACTACGGCGACCTCTACAAGCCGGACAGCATGAGTATGGGCGGCGGCAGAGGCAACGGCAAGGATTTTGACCGGGAAGACATGGAAAACATGTTTGAAGGCTTCGGCGATAGGAACCCGTTCGGCGGTGGCTCGGACAACAACTCTACCGGTAGCTCTGACACAGAGACCGATACCGACAGCAGCGCCACCCCGGACATGGGCGGTCCGCAGATGCCGGATATGTCTCAATTCGGCGGTGGCATGAACTTCCCGGGCACGGACGGCACGGAAATGCCGGATATGTCTCAGTTCGGCGGCGGCATGAACTTCCCGGGTATGGGCGATATGCAGATGCCGGAAGGCAGTGAATCCCCGGATGGTGAAACCTCCGAAGGAGACACCGGAAAATCCTCTTCCGATAAAAAGGGTGGTTTTGACTTCGGCGGTTTCGGCGGCTTCGGCGGTAACGACGTATCCTTAGTTTACTCCGATGACGATTATGATAGCTACTCCAATATCTTCGGAAATGCAAAGACCACCGTTACGGATGCGGACAAGGAGCGGCTCATTGCTTCCCTGAAGCAAATGAACGAAGGAACCAACATCGAAGAGGTCGTAAACGTTGAGGAGGTTATCCGTTACTTTGTGGTTCACAATTTTGCGGTAAACTTTGACAGCTATACCGGTTCCATGATTCACAACTACTACTTATATGAGAAGGACGGCAAGATGGAAATGATTCCGTGGGACTATAACTTAGCCTTCGGTACCTTCCAGGGCAGCTCCGATGCCACCTCTCTTATCAACTACCCGATTGACACCCCGGTTTCCGGCGGAAACGTGGAATCCCGTCCGATGTTAGCCTGGATTTTTGCAAGTGAAGAATATACCGAACTGTATCATGAGTTTTTTGCGGAATTCATGGTCATGTTCTATGAAGACGGCACTTTACCGAAAATAATTGATACCGTCAGTGAAATGATTGCACCGTACATTGAAAAGCAACCGAGGTCGTTCTATACCTATGAAGAGTTCCAAACCGGCGTTGCTACGCTGAAAGAATTCTGTTCCCTTCGTTTAGAAAGCATTGAAGGCCAGCTTAACGGTACGATTCCGGCCACCTCAAGCGGACAGTCCGCTGACAGCTCTGCTCTCGTGGACAGTAGCGGAATAAAGGTTTCCGATATGGGTAGCTTCGGTGGAGGCGGCGGTGGTTTCGGCGGCGGAAGTCGCGGCGATAAATCCGGTTCAGGTAACCGTACCGAACGACCGTCCGGCAACACCTCCGACATACCTTCGGACTCTACCGGAACGAACGTCAGCAGCAAGCGTCCGTCCACAGAAAACGGTTCTGAGGGCTCTACCGAGGAACCGACCGGTGATACCGTCGTTTCCTCAGACGTGTTTGAAATCAACGCTACCATAGCAAGCACCGCCCCGGGAAACAAACAGACCAATGACACACAAACGCCGGATATGTCTCAGTTCGGCGGAGGCATAGGCAGCTTCCCGAACACGGGGGAGATGCCGAACATGTCCCAGTTCGGCGGAAACATGGGTAACTTCCCGAACATGGGGGAAATGCCGGACATGTCCCAGTTCGGCGGTGATATGAGTAATTTCCCGAATATAGGCGACATGGAACTTCCGGAAGATTTTCAAAGCGGAAATATGCCGTGGGGTGATATGTTCGGAGGAAATTCCTCCTCCGGCGACACCGAAGGCAACGATGCCTCTTCCTCATCGAAAAACGAAACACAGTCCGGTAACGGCTCCGGTTCAAACCGCATCGAACGTCCGAACGCCGGCTCCTCCGGATTTGATTGGGGCTCCATGTCGGGCAACTACTCCTCCGGTAATAACCGACTGACGAACTGGGTACTTTTAGGAATCTCCGTACTCGTTCTTGCCGGCGGACTGGTGTTCGCAATCTTGTACGGAAGAAAACGATACTAGACTTGTTGTTTTCTCACAAATATAGCATTCGTTGCGGTATTCCCCTCTCTTCCGCGACGAACAGGGCCGGCGCAGAATCCTGCGCGCGGCCCTGTTTTACATCGTATGCTATTAAAAAAGCTGTAATGTCAGCCTACAATCTATACTGCTTCCGATATTCCATATACCGTTCATGGAACGGTGTATCCTCACCCTTTGCCAGCTTATGAATATATTTGTGCATCTCAAAGTCATGCTCACCGGTCTGAATGAGACATGCCGCGATATTGGAACAATGGTCTGCCACACGCTCGAAATTCGTGGTCAAATCGGAAAGCACAAATCCAAGCTCGATCGTACATTTTCCTTCCCTTAAACGATTTACATGACGATTCTTTAACTCATCCCGCAAATCATCTACCACTTCTTCCAACGGCTCAACTAAAACCGCTTCCTTCCCGTCTTCCTTAATAAAGCTTTCTATGGAAAGACGAAGAATCTCACGTACTGCATCCGAAAAGGTAGCGATTTCCTTTTCTGCTTCGGTCGAAAATGTCATTTTCTTTTGATGCATCTCCTCAGCCGCTTCCGTAATATTTACCGCATGGTCCGAAATTCGTTCCATATCCCCGATGCTATGAAGCAACATTGAAAGGGTTGCACTGTCACTGACCGAAAGGTCTTTGCTGCTTAACTGAACCAGATACTGTCCGAGATGGTCCTCGAATCTGTCCGCCTCGGATTCCAGTTCAAATACTCTTTTCGCAGTCTTCTCGTCATACTCCTTTAACAACTCCAAGGAACAATCCAATGCCTCTTTTGCAATCTCCGCCATATGATTTGCAACCACCTTACAATGCTCCACCGCAAGCGCCGGAGTTTCCAGAAAACGCTCGTCCAACAACTGTAACTGCTGTTCAAACTGTTCCTTCTTCGGATCTTTTGCCTCTTTCACCGTCAAGCAGGCAAGCTTCTCCAAAAGCTTGGAAAACGGCAACAAAAGCAACGTAGCAACCACATTAAACACTGTGTGAATGGTTGCGATTCCCGCCGCGTCTGCCGGTGTGTTCAAAAATGCAAAATCCACCACAGCATTGATTCCGTAAAATCCAAGCATAAATAAAACCGTACCGACCACATTAAAGTATAAATGTACCAATGCCGCACGTTTCGCATTTGTTTGGGCCCCGATAGAAGAAATCAATGCCGTTACACAGGTACCGATGTTCTGCCCCATAATAATCGGAAGTGCCGTAGCAAAGGGAACTTGTCCCGTCACACAAAGTGCCTGCAAAATACCGACAGAAGCAGAGGAACTCTGAATAATCGCCGTCAACACCGCTCCGGCAATCATACCGAGAATCGGGTTAGAAAACATCAGAAGGATATTCGTAAATTCCGGTACATCACGAAGCGGTTTTACCGCCTCACTCATGTTATCCATACCGACCATAAGCACCGCAAAACCCACCAGAATCATACCGACATTCTTTTTCTTCTCATTCTTAATAAACATGATAAAGATAACACCAATCAAAGCCAACACCGTAGTAAAATTTGTCGGCTTCAAAAGCTGTAAAAGGATACTGTCTCCTTCAATACTGGTCAGACTCAAAATCCAGGAAGTAACGGTGGTACCGATATTTGCACCCATAATAATACTGACCGCCTGACCAAGTTTCATTATACCGGAGTTTACAAAACCGACTACCATAACCGTGGTAGCGGAAGAAGACTGAATAACCGCCGTTACCGCCGCACCGAGAAGTACTCCCTTTATCGGATTGGAGGTAAGCTTCTCCAAGATACGTTCCAATCGTCCGCCGGACATTTTTTCCAAACCTTCGCCCAATAAATGCATTCCATACAAAAACAACGCCAGTCCGCCAATCATTGATAACACATCAAAAATATCCATTCTTTCACTCAACCGTTTTTCTTTACGGTCTTTCTCCTTTATTGTCTAACAACATTATTTTACCAATAAAATAAAGAAAAACAAATAAAGAATGCGTTAAGAAGTCGTTAAAAAAAGAGCCACCGTATAAGGCGACTCTCTCTTTCAGTTCTTTTATAATCCTAACTTTTCAATATTCTCAATCGTTCGAATAATATGCTCGTGGGCCAGCTTTTCCGCCAACTCCTTGTCTCTGGAACGGATGGCGTTCAAAATTGCCGTATGCTCCGCGGTAGAACGTTTTGCACGCTCCTCCATGGAAAGGGTAAT
>JAFTPY010000018.1 GCA_017463035.1 Lachnospiraceae bacterium | reverse complement strand
CTGCCAATTCCATCGAAGTCTGCTTCCTTTCCGCACACTTTACTTTTCCTTTCACTTGTGGTACAATTTAGCCGCACTTTATATGAAAGGAGAATCCTATGCAATTACCGAAAGACCCTGTTATCCTGTTAAGTTATATCAATACCCAATTACGTGACAACTATGCAAGCTTTGCGGAGTTTTGCGCCGCAACCGGTTGTTCCCCGGAGGATATCATCCGCACATTGGAAGCTGTCGACTATCATTATGATGCCGAAGCAAATCAATTCTGCTGATTTCTATTACAGCCGCACACTGACACCTCTGCCGCGAAGATATTCTTTTACTTCGTTGATTTCAAGTTCCTTGTAATGGAATAGAGACGCAGCAAGGGCAGCATCTGCCTTACCCTCTGTCAAAGCATCATAAAAGTGTGCCTTTGTTCCCGCACCTCCGGACGCGATTACCGGAACGGATACCGCTTCCGCAATCTGTCCGGTCAAATCCAAATCATAACCATCCTTTGTACCGTCCTTATCCATACTGGTCACCAGGAATTCTCCCGCCCCCAGCTTATGTGCCTGTACAGCCCATTCCACAGCGTCGATTCCCATATCCACACGACCGCCGTTTTTATAAATATTCCAGCCGGAGCCGTCCTCTCTCCGCTTAGCATCGATTGCCACCACCACACACTGGCTTCCGAACTTATCCGCTGCATCCGCAATCAGGCGCGGATTTAAAATCGCTGCGGTATTTACCGCAATCTTATCGGCACCCTCTCGCAAAATCTCCTTAAAATCATCTACGGTACGGATACCTCCGCCTACGGTAAACGGAATAAATACACGTTCTGCCACACGACGAACCATGTCAAGCTTAATGGCACGTGCATCGGAAGATGCGGTAATATCCAAAAACACCAATTCATCCGCTCCAGCCGCATCATACGCAGCTCCCACCTCTACCGGATCTCCGGCATCTCTTAAATTCACAAAATTAATCCCTTTTACCACTCTGCCGTTATGTACATCCAAACACGGAATAATACGCTTTGTAAACATAATTCTCTCCTTACAGCTCTACAAAATTCTTCAAAATAGCCAGTCCTACCTCTCCGCTCTTTTCCGGATGGAACTGACAGGCAAAAATATTATCCTTTTCTATGGAAGCATGTACCATTACACCGTATTCTGCGGTGGCCGCTACAATTTCAGGCTCTTCTGCCTGCAAGTAATAAGAATGCACAAAATACACATACGGATTTGCCGGAAGCTTCCGAAACAGCTTCGCATCCGGCGTCACCGTCAGGGAATTCCAGCCCATATGCGGCACCTTAAGTCCCGGAGCATCCGGAATCCGCTTGATTCCTCCCTTTAATAAAGAAAGACCTTTACACCCTTCCTTTTCTTCGCTGTACTCAAACAACAGTTGCAAACCGAGACAAATACCGAGTAACGGAATTCCTTTCTCCACTACCTTATAGATAGTATCCACCAGTCCGAAGCTGTTCAGCTTCTCCATTGCTTCACCGAATGCACCTACTCCCGGCAAAATCACTTTGTCCGCCTGCAAAATCAAGTCAGCATCCCTGGTTACCACCGGCTCTGCTCCCACTTTAATCAATGCCTTTTCCACACTTTTTAAATTACCGGCATCATAATCAATAATTGCTATCATAGTTCCTCCTAATAGAAAAGAATATCGCCTGTGGGGCTTTCCTCCCACAGCATATTGCATTAAGCAACAATTGTCGGGGACAAGCCCCGACAACAGTACATTACACTCAAATTCTAACCAAAGTCCGCCTATTGTAACGCATCCACAGCATCATAAACCTTCTTGCTGTATTCCGCCTGGGAATCAGACTGAATAATCTCCATTGCCTCCTGCTCGGTCAACATAAAGCCGGAAGTCACTTTCTCCAGAATCTTCTTTCGAACATCATCCAAATCTGTGTCTACTTCCAATTTCACTGCAAGATCAATATACTTTTCATAACGCTGCAATCCCTTTAATAAGGAATCCAATGCCTTCGGCATATCATTCATTTCATAATAATTATTATAAGAATTCAATTGCTTCTGTACATACATTACCGTCATAATACGGTCATACAACAAAATATCTTCCTGTTTAATCTCCAAACCGTAGATTTCATTATACGCTGCGGTATACTCATCTCGTTCAAACTCGATCTCTGCATTCTTTATACTGAGAGAGTAGGAAAAAATGCTGGTCCCCACAATAATCACCACCGCAATCATGGCAAAGAAAATAAAAACGATTGACGCACCCGCACGATTGATACGGGTCTTTTCCATTTCCTCCAGCAAAAGCTTTGCTTCTTCCATCTTCTTGGCTTTCTTTTCTGCTTTTGCTTCCTTCTTTATGCGTTGCTTTTCCAGCTTCTCCTGTTTTTCCTGCGCTTTCTTTTCGGCAAGCTGCGCTTCTTTTTCTTCTTTGGAACGCTCCTTTGCATCCTGCTTTGCTTTCTTCTTTGCCTCCAGTTCTTCCTTGGTCGGAGGCTGCTTTATCTTTGACGGGTCCACTTTTACATTGTCAAACAGCTTATGATACAATGCAGCAAGACGTCCCTTACCCTTCTTTTCCTTTTTATCGAAAGACTCTGCTTTCGACTCCGTAGTCTCCGAAACTGTCGCTGCCGCCGATGCAACCGGTTCCCCATCCTCCGGAATCAACTCCTCCGGCTCGGCTCCGAACTCAAACATACCGTCACCGAATAAATCCGCAAAATCATCCATCGTATCCGAAACAGCTGCAGACGGTGCCGGAGTCTCATCCTGAACCACATCCCCCTCAGCAAACAAGTCCGCAAAATCTCCGAAGGCCGCAATCGGCTCCTCCGATGAATCATCCTGAACCGCTTCCATCCCTCCGAACAAATCCGCAATATCTCCGAATTCATTCGCCGGCACATCCTCTTCCGAAGCCTCCACAATGCCGCTGAACGTATCCGCCGCCGCGTCCAACTCCTCTGCCGATATTACAGGCGGCTCCGCCATCTCTATGTCCTCCGGAGCATCCTCGCCCCGTTCGTCTTCCAACATTCCGAACAAATCCGCAATATCTCCCACTTCGGCCGCCGCAACCTCTTCTTCTTCTTCGGAAGCCTCCTCGAACAAATTTGCCTGCGGCTCTTCAAACGCGGCAAAATCCGCAAAGATATCCGTCTCTTCCGCTATCGTTTCCTCTTCGTCCGTAAACTCCCGAGGCTCTTCCGTTTCTTCTTCTCCGAATCCCAACTCGGCCAAATCCTCTGCCAACATGCGATCTACCGTACCTTCATCCACATCTCCGAAAATACTGTAGTTCTTTAAGTCAGGCAGCTCCGTGTCTCTGTCAAAGAATGTTCCGAATACATCCTCCATCGGTGGCTCTTCCTCAGGCTCGGATGCATCCTCCTGTACACCCTCAAACACTTGCAACAAGTCTGTTTCAGATGCCGGAGCATCCTCTTTCACTTCATATTCTCTGTCTTCAGGCACGGAAACAAGAGAGCTTGCTTCCCTTTTCGGAAAAACAATCTCCCTTCGTTCCGGTTCTTCTGTCATAACTGCACTGAGTAAACTATCCAGATATGATTCCGAAGTTTTCGCAGTATTCAATTTGCTTAAACAATCCGCACAATATTCCGCTCCATCCTGAATATCCGTGCCACAACTTTTGCATTTTGCCATATACTGCACCTTTCAGCTTCGATTTACTTCCACAAAATCCCGTCAATTGCCTCAACCAAATGACCGATTTCCGGTTTGGAAAGCTGTGCATCCGCACCGAGAGCTTCCCCCTTCCTTCTCATCTCATCGTTCACCAGAGAGGAGAAAATCACAACCGGAATATGAGAAAACGCCGAGGAATTCTTCACTAGCTTCGTTAAACGGTGGCCATCCATCTG
Source organism: Lachnospiraceae bacterium (assembly GCA_017463035.1). Classification (GTDB taxonomy): domain Bacteria; phylum Bacillota; class Clostridia; order Lachnospirales; family Lachnospiraceae; genus SIG307. Next base: position 1,845 of record JAFTPY010000018.1, on the reverse strand, counting down.
CGGCATTTCAATATCGGTAATAATCAAACGAACCTTCTGATCCAGAACGCCGTCCGCTTTATACTCGTTTAACTTATCCCAAGCCTCCTGACCGTTCATGGTCATAGTCAGGTTGGTATAACCGGCCTTGCTCAAGCTTTCGCTGATCAACTTTCCTAATAAGGCGGAATCCTCCGCAATCAATATCGGAGTCGCATTTCTCTGTCTCGGTCCCAACTGGTCAATTTCCGAAACCTTAAGTCCCGTCTCCGGGCTGATATCGGAAATAATCTTCTCAAAATCAAGAATTACAATCAATTTTCCTTCAAGCTTGATAATACCGGTAGCAATGCCGGTACCGTTTCCGTTTAAAGTTGCGTCAGGCTTGGAAATCTCTGCCCAGGACACACGGGAAATACCGACTACACTATGTACGTGAAAACCGATGTTCAACTTGTTAAAGTTCGTAACAATGTACATATCCTTGCCACTGCCGGATGCAGGCATATTCAAATGCTTAGCCAAATCCACAATGGTAATAATCTCATCTCGCGGCATAAAAATGCCTTCGATACAAGGATGTGCGTTCGGAATCGGCGTCGGTTCTTTATAAGGAAGAATCTCCCTAACCTTCGCTACATTAATTCCGTAATAGTTACTGCCGACACGAAACTCTAAAATCTCCAACTCATTTGTTCCGCTCTCCAATAAAATGCCCGTTTCCATATATGCTACCTCCGTTCCTGACTGCTACTTATAGCGTATATTATGGTTATATTATACTTCAAATCAACAAAAAAATCAAACATTTTCCGACATTTTTTTAAATTTTCTTGCAGTTACTTCACTTTAACCAGAACAGAATCCTCGTTTCCTTCCACATCACGCAAAACGCTCAAAATCGCATTCTCAAGTACAACGTCCTTGCCGCACTCGAACACAAGCACACACTCCCGGCTTTCTCCTGCAGCATACGTCACCTCGTACGACGTATAAAAATCTTCATTCAATAAAGTCAGACTCGGTCGTATCGTTCTGTTTCCGATACGAAGCGTATAAACAAACTCCTTAGAGGCACCTTTGTTTAGCACCAGCGTAGCCCCAGTCTCCGATTGATTGGTTACCTTAAACTTCAGCACAATCAACTGTTTTCCTTCTCCTGCTGCCGCGAACAAATCTCCCGAACCTTGGTATAACATTGTTGTCTCACAACCCGTATATTCAAAAAAGAAGTCGTCTTTTCCGATTAAATCGCTCAAATCCCGCATCGTCAACTCAGAATTTTCCGCTATCGGTGTTACGGTCGGCTTCGGCGTTGCCGTTACCTTATCTGCCTGCTCCCCGTTCTGTGACTGGTCTGTTGACGGTTCCTTGTCAGGCTTTGACGGTACAAGGGTCGGACGAGGCGTCGGCGTCGCCAGTTCCGCAAAGGCCGCTTCCTGCTCCTGCCGGTTCAACAACGTATCCGTTGTCTTGGTTCCGTGCTTGACCAAAACACCGGCAGCATACTCCGCCACCATATCCATCTCACGTTCTGTAATATCCAAAGGCTCGTAACACCCGGAAAACAACGTCAGCGTGCAAACACCGACAAACGTCCCGATGTATTTTCTCAATTTCATGGCACTCACCTCCGCCGTTTTTATCCTACATACTTATTCTAAGTATACCTCATTTTCCGACAAATGTAAAGCCAATAAGAAAGAGTCCCACAATAATTTGCGGAACTCAGATATTCTATCTTCCTTTTTTCAAGATTGGTTCACAAGTCAAATCCACACCCAGTTTTTTGAAAATCCGAAGATCAACCTCGGAAAGCATAACCGACGTATGCACCTGACATCCCTGAAGTTCCGGCAGCTTACT
>JAFTPY010000134.1 GCA_017463035.1 Lachnospiraceae bacterium | reverse complement strand
TTTCAGTTTTACGTCTATTTAATTTAAGAAAAAAACACCCGTCCGGTTTGGACGGGTATTTTTCTGTCAAACGGAAATATCTTACTTCCGCATTTCTTTTGCTTCTTCCAATTTGTGCTTTCTACGATTCTTAACATGCTCCGGAATCGGATGAATTTCACCGGCAGTCATAAGTGCCTGTCTGGTGAGTAACGGTCCGAAAAGCTCGTAAATCAGAACCGCAAATAAAGTGATATTTCGAATCAGATGACCGTCTTCGCCTAACTGCATTGCGGTTGCACACATACCGAGGGCAACACCGGCCTGCGGGAAGAGGGTAATACCCAAATACTTGCAAATATTCGGTTCGCATTTTACTGCCTTTGCGGAAAGGAAGGTTCCGATGTACTTACCGAAGCAACGGAATACAATGTAAACCGCACCGACAAATACGATGGCAACATCCGTAAATACGCTAAGCTCCAGCTCCGCACCGCTGATAACGAAAAACAATGCAAACAGCGGAGAAGTCCATTTATCCGATGCTCCCATCAAATCGTGGGACAAAGGACAAAGGTTGCAGAATACGGTACCCAACATCATACATACCAAAAGGGAAGAGAAGCTTACATGTACCGGACCGATATGGAAATCAAGCATTGCCAGGGAAACCGTCAGGAATACAAAAGCAATGGTAAGATTCAAACGGTTTGTATTGGAGTTAAAAAGCTTCTCCAACTGAGTTAACAGCCAGCCCATGATGGCACCGAGAATCAGGGAAGCTACAATCTCTACCAACGGATTTACGATAATGGAAACGAGATCCACGGAACCGCTGATTAAGGTCTTTGCTACACCGAAGCTTACCGCAAATACAATCAAGCCTACCGCGTCATCCAATGCAACAATCGGAAGCAACAGATTGGTAAGCGGTCCTTTTGCCTTGTACTGACGAACGACCATAAGGGTAGCCGCCGGGGCGGTTGCGGTGGCGATAGCACCGAGGGTAAGTAACTGCGGAACGGACAGCTTATCCGGCATAATCAGATGGATGACCAGCAATGCTAAATCTACGCATAATGTAGCAGCCAGAGCCTGGAAAATACCGATGGTGAATGCTGCCTTACCGGTTTTCTTTAAATCCTCCAGACGGAACTCGTTACCGATGGAAAAGGCAATAAAGCCTAAGGCAACCTCGGAAATCAGTGCCAGGTTGGTTACGTTTTCCATAGAGGAAAATCCAAGTCCGTCGATGTTTAATGCACCGAGACAATATGGACCGATTAATACACCGGAAATTAAGTACGCCGTAACGGACGGCAGTTTGAACGGCTTGAACAGTCGTGTCATAAGTAATCCGGCCAAAAGAGCAACGGATACCGACAATAATACACTACTCAAAGTGACGCCTTCTTTCTTTATTTTTTAGCCAAGGTGAAGTATACATCCGTTGTAACGGAAAATCAAGAGGAATTGTACACAAACTTGACAAAATAAGGAGAAAGATTTATATATAATTTGTAGGTAACACGTTGATTTTTAGTAATATGAACATTTATAAGAGACAATTAAAGAGAGGAATTCCATGAAAGTTGTTTTACAGAATGTAACAAAGAAATTTCCGAACCGGAACAAACGAATCAAAGAGGATGTAATTGCGGTAAATAAGTTTAATGTAGAGATTCCGGACGGAAAGTTAATCGGTCTGTTGGGACCGTCCGGCTGTGGGAAAAGTACGGCGCTTAATCTGCTTTCCGGCTTGTTAAAGCCGACGGAGGGCCGTATTTTTTTCGGAGAAGACGATGTGACGGATTTGCCGGCGGAGAACAGAGGGGTAGGTCTGGTATTTCAGAATTATGCGCTGTATCCGCATTTGACGGTATTGCAGAATATTATGTTCCCGTTGCAGAACTTTAAAGGAGATAAGAAGCTGACGAAGGAAGTAATGAAGGAAAAAGCTTACGAGGCGGCAAAGCTGGTACAGATTCACGAACTGATGGATCGTAAGCCGTCGGAGTTGTCCGGTGGTCAGCAGCAGCGTGTGGCCATTGCCAGAGCCCTGGTGAAGATGCCACGGATACTGCTCCTTGATGAGCCGCTGTCTAATTTGGATGCCAGACTTCGTCTTCAGACCAGAGAAGAAATTCGCAGAATCCAGAGAGAGACGAAAATTACGACGATTTTTGTTACCCATGACCAGGAAGAGGCCATGAGTATTTCCGATTTGATTATTGTGATGAAGGACGGAAGTATCCATCAAATCGGTGCGCCGCAAGAGGTGTACGATAATCCGGTGGACGGCTTTGTGGCAAAGTTCCTCGGCACACCGCCGATTAATATGTTCCGGGGCAGAGTAGAGGCAGGAAAGCTGTATATCGGTGATGAAGCGGTGTTATCCGTTGCCGGAGCTAAGGAAGGTCCGGTGTCTGTGGGAATCCGTCCGGAAGGCTTTGTTCTTGACGAAAAGGGACCGCTTACCTGTGATTTGACAGAGATTGAGGTGATGGGCCGGGATGTGACGGTGGTATCCACTCACATGGAGTCCGAGAATGTAGAGATTCGTTCCATTATCAGTGCGGAAAATAAGGTGGATTTCTCTTCGAACAAAGTCCGTTTCTCGTTAAAACCGAAGAAAGTGCTGTTGTTTGATACGGAAACCGAGGAGAGAATTTTCTTTCAGACAAACTAACGCGGGAGATTGCTATGGAAAATAATAATAAAAAAGGCTGGCTGTATTTAATCCCGGCGATTGTGTTTCTGGGGATTTTTATGGTTTATCCTTTGATTGATGTACTGATTTATTCGTTGGAAGAGGGATTTAATTTCGCATCGGGAGAGTCCTACGGGGTAGGCTTTTACAATTTTTCTTATGCGCTACACGATACATACTTTTTACAGGCGGTAAAGAATACGTTTATTCTGGTGTTGATTACGGTGCCGGTGTCTACGGGATTGGCGCTGTTGATTTCAGCGGGACTGGCTTCTATAAAGCCGTTAAAGGAACTGTTCCAGACGATTTACTTTTTGCCCTATGTAACCAATACGTTGGCGGTAGGTCTTGTTTTCATGATTTTGTTTAAGAAAACACCGTATTCCGACGGCATGGTAAATGTATTGATTCAGGCATTTGGCGGAAGTTCCGTGGATTTTATCGACGGTACCTATGCGGCGAAGATGTTTGTTTTGTGTTTATATACCGTGTGGGTTGTATTGCCGTTTAAGGTGTTAATATTAACCAGTGCGCTGGCCTCGGTAAAGCAGGATTATTACAATGCGGCAAAGGTGGACGGTACCTCAAAGGCCCGGATCTTTTTCCGGATTACTCTGCCGATGATTTCTCCGACAGTGTTTTATCTGGTGATTACCGGCTTTATCGGCGCTTTTAAGGCCTACAGCGATGCGGTGGCATTGTTCGGTACGGATTTGAATGCGGCGGGCATGAATACTATGGTAGGCTATATTTATGACATGCTGTACGGCGATTCCGGCGGTTATCCGTCCTTTGCCTCCGCTGCGGCAATTATCCTGTTTTCGATTATTTTGACCATTACGTGTATTAATTTGCTGGTAAGCAAAAAGCACGTACATTATTAAGAGGGATGCCTATGGAAAAGAAGTTAGAATATAAAAAAATAGAACAGGCGGCAAAGGTACGGAATATCGCCGGGAAAATGGTGATTTATGCGCTTCTGTCCCTTTGGGCGGTCATTGTGCTGTTTCCGTTTTACTGGATGATTCTGACCTCGGTGAAAAGCTACGGTGCTTATAATTCCGAGTATATTCCGAAGTTTTTTACGCTGTCGCCGACCTTTCAAAACTATGTGGATGCCTTTACGGAGGTACCTCTTGCCAAGTATTTCTTGAATACGGTGTTTTTTACGGTGGCTACCACGGCTTTGATGCTGCTTGTTATCGTGTTTGCGGCTTTTGCCTTCGCAAGGCTTGAGTTCAGAGGAAAGAATCTGGTATTTACCTTGTTTCTGGCATTGATGATGATTCCCAATGAGTTGGTGGTAATCACCAATTTTGTAACCATTACCAACATGAATTTAAGAAACACCTTTTTAGGCTTAATTTTGCCGTCGGTAACCTCGGTGTTTTACATTTATCTGTTGAAAGAAAATTTTGCCCAGGTGCCGGATGAGTTGTATTATGCGGCAAAGGTGGATGCTACTTCGGATTTAAAGTATTTGTTCAAAGTGTTGCTTCCGATTTGTAAGCCGACGGTGGTGACCATTGTCATCTTAAAGGTCATTGAATGCTGGAATTCTTACGTTTGGCCGCGGTTGATTACGGATGATAAGAATTATTTCCTTGTATCCAACGGCATTCAGGAAATCCGGGAAAACGGCTTCGGACGGGAGAA
>JAFTPY010000017.1 GCA_017463035.1 Lachnospiraceae bacterium | reverse complement strand
TGCAACACCTGCCCGGAGCTGACACTGTTCACCTCCGGCTTGTAGGCCTTAATCATCTCAATGGTGGTGGGTTCGTATCCCCAGGCATGGTCAATGAGAAGCTCCGCATTCACCCCGAACAACTTATACAACAACTCCTCATTGTAAAACTCTCCCGGCCCCCCCAGGGAACACCTGGCAATGTCCCCCATAGTATAAAGCCCCACTTCTTCCAGCTTCTTCTGATAACCGCGCCCCACCCGCCAAAAGGAGGTCAGAGGCCGGTGGGTCCAAAGGAGTCTCCGGTAGCTCATTTCGTCCAGCTCCGCAATCCGCACCCCGTCCGCGTCCGGAGTTACCTTCTTTGCCATAATGTCCATAGCCACCTTGCAAAGGTACAGGTTTGTCCCAATCCCCGCCGTGGCGGTGATACCGGTCTCCGACAGCACGTTTTTAATCATCTTTGCGGCCAGCTCCTTCGGCGTCAATCCATAGGTATTCAGATATTGCGTCACATCCATAAATACCTCGTCAATGGAGTATACATGGATGTCCTCCGGTGCCACGTACTGCAAATATACATTATAAATCTGGGTACTGTAGTCCAAATACAGCGCCATCCGCGGCGGTGCCGTAATATAGGAAATCTCAAGCTCCGGCCGGGTATCCAATTCCTTAGAAAAGTGAGACTTCCCGGAAAATGTCCGTCCCGGTGCTTTATTTCTCCGCTCCGCATTGACCTCTTTTACCCGCTGTACCACCTCAAACAACCGCGCCCGGCCCGGAATGCCGTATCGTTTTAAGGACGGCGACACCGCAAGGCAAATGGTCTTCTCCGTCCTCGACGAATCCGCCACCACAAGGTTCGTCGTCAGCGGGTCAAGCCCGCGCTCGATACACTCCACAGAGGCATAGAAGGACTTTAAGTCAATGGCGATGTAGGTTCGGTTTTCCATAGTATGCCTCCTTTCTGTGAGTATTGTTTCGCTATATTAGTTTCAGTATACAACTTCTTTTCATAATCTGCAAGAACTTTTGTTCGATTGCTTCATGTAATTCATTTCCTCTCCCGGTCTATTCTCCCATATACTCCTCCAAAATCGGAAGATGCGTCGCCGCAATCTTCACCTCCCCCAATTCCTCCTTCGTAAAAAATCTTAACTCCCGCGACTCTTCGCTACATATCAACTCCGGCTGTTCCGGTAATCTTACCCTGTACACCACAGTAAGTATTCGCCACACATTTCCGTCCGGATAACTTGCGATGCGGGACGGGTCATCATAAATTCGATACAACTCTAACTGCTCTTCCCTTAAAATCACCCCCGTTTCTTCGAACACCTCACGTACAGCCCCTTCCACTAATCGTTCCCCGCTCTTCAGTCCCCCACCGATAACCGCCCAGGTATCACTGTCCGCCCGATGCTCCAACAGCAGCCGCCCGTCGCATTCCAGCAAAATGCCGGTTCCGATACGATTTCCTTTCGGTTTTGGCGCATCTTTGTCTCTGTAATAAAATTGTGCTTGTTGCATTACGTATCCTCCGTTTCACTTTCCATTTAACAACATCATACAACCTTCCCCCAAGGACAAGTCAACCCCTCTTGCATAGGACTAATTACCTATACTATTGTCAGATAATAACATTGTTCAAACTAATATTTTGTGCTATAATAAGAACATAATCATTTCCCTTAGTGCAATTTCTGTTTCGATTTATATTTATACAGACTACAGATAACTAAGAGAGGAAGTAGTACAGTATGGATAAGAAAAAAAAGAAAACGAAACTTCTAAACTTTAAGGGACTGCGCATTGAGGCACGCTTGCGAAAGGCATTTAACATTATTATCTCCATTGCCGCAGCCGGCTTACTCATCGGCATTCTCTGTCTGATTGTTGTGGTATCAAACTTCGAACGGGCAATGAAAAATTATGCGTTGCCGCAGGGTGATATCGCTCTGTTCATGAATGAATACGCAGAATGTCGCTCCAACATGCGCGGTATCATCGGCTACGAGGACCAAGCGGAAATTGACCTGCTGGTTGCCAAGCACGATACCCGTGTAGCCAATACATATGACCGGCTGGATGCCATCAAGTCTACTATGGTAACCGACGAAGGTAATGAAGCCTATGCTAAAATAGAGACTGCCTTAGATGCCTATTTTAAGAAAGAGGCCGAGGTCATTGCCCTCGGAGCCACCACCGACCAGGAGCTTTGCCGTCAGGCACAGCATATGGCCATCGAAGAGCTGACTCCGTTATATGATACTTTGGATAATGCCACCTTGGAGCTTATGCAGATTAATATTGACAAGGAACATGAAATGGAAGTAGTATGTGAAGTACTCGAAACTACTGCCATCATCCTCATGGTCGTTTTGGTCATTGTCACTGCCGTCATTTCCAAGAGAATCGCCTATATCATCTCCAAGGGTATTTCCAAGCCTCTGGCACAGTTGGAAGACCGTTTTGACGCCTTTGCAAAGGGTGACATCAAGACACCGTTCCCGACCTCCACTGCCGAAGACGAAATCGCCGGACTTATGAATTCCTCCCATGACATGGCTGAGCGTCTGCAAATGATTATTTTGGATGTAGAACGTCTTTGCAGCGAAATGAGTAACGGTAATTTCAATGTAGCTTCCGATTGTGCGGATGCGTATTGCGGCGATTTGGAGGCGTTGTATGTTTCCATCAATGAAATGAGTACCAATGTAAGCCATGCATTGCGTGAGGTTGAATCGGTTTCCGATCAGGTAAATACCGGTGCAAGTAATCTGGCCGAGGCCGCACAAAGCCTTGCCGAAGGTGCCACCGACCAGGCTGCCTCCGTGCAGGAAATGCTTGCCACCATGGATACGGTTTCCGAAGGTCTTAAAATTACCGTTGCCAGTGTAGACGAAGCTTATCAGCAGGCTCTTCGGTGTGCAAACGATGCAAAGCTCAGTTACGATGAAATGAATAACATGGTAGAGTCCATGAACCGTATCAATGTCACCTCGAAAAAGATTGAAAACATTATCACGGAAATCGAGAGCATTGCCAGCCAGACCAACCTCCTCTCCCTGAACGCCTCCATTGAAGCGGCAAGAGCAGGAGAAGCCGGCAAAGGCTTTGCGGTAGTAGCGGATGAGATTCGCCAGTTGGCGGAGCAAAGTGCAAAGTCCGCAGTCGGCACCAGAGAGCTTGTTAACAATACCTTATACGAGATCGGAGAAGGTAGCAAGATTGCCCACAAGACCGCCGATGTATTGACCGGTGTGGTAAATGCGATTCAGCAGATTGCGGAGACCTCCAAAACCTTATCCGAGAATTCTCAGGTACAGGCAGAATCCGTAGAACAAGCAGACCTCGGTATTGCACGTATTTCCGAAATCGTACAGTCCAATTCCGCTGCTGCGGAAGAATCCTTCGCAACCAGTGAAGAATTATCCGCACAATCCATGACCATGCACGAACTGGTAGCCCAGTTCCGGTTAAAGGAAGAATAGTCGTATTGACTTTTACAAGGAGTGTTCCTCTTACACTTCTCAAAAATATCCTCCTACAAAAAGGAGACCTGTTACCGGGTCTCCTTTATTGTGCGCTTTCGCATACTCTATTCTGTTATTCTAGCGAATCCCGTATCTCTCAATGATATAGTCCATATCCTTGTCGCCGCGGCCGGAAAGATTGATCAGCACGGACCCCTTACCCATCTTCTTAGCAAGCTTCATGCCGTATGCCACCGCATGAGCACTCTCGATTGCCGGGATAATACCCTCTAAACGGGATAAGGTGAAGAACGCATCGATGGTCTCTTCGTCATTTACCACGTCGTACTTAACTCTTCCGATGTCGTGTAAAAACGCATGCTCCGGACCGGAGGACGGATAGTCAAGACCACTTGCTACGGAGTATACCGGAGCCGGCTCACCGTTTGCATCCTTCAACATCAGGCTGTTAAAGCCATGCATAACACCTTCCGTACCGTACTGAAGGCTGGCTGCGTGGTCGCCCAAAGCAGTGCCGCGGCCTAACGGCTCAATACCGTAAATATCAACCGGGTCATTTAAGAAGCCTGCGAACATACCTGCCGCATTGGAACCGCCGCCCACACATGCTACCACAGCATCCGGAAGCTCACCGGTCATTTCTAAGAACTGCTCTCTTGCCTCGATACCGACGATGCTCTGGAAATCACACACCATTAACGGGAACGGATGCGGACCCACAACGGAACCGATGCAGTACATAGAATTCTTGTAATCATTTGCATAAGCCGCAAATGCCGCATCTACGGCTTCCTTTAAGGTCTGAAGGCCGTGGGTAACCTCTACCACGTTTGCACCGAGAATCTTCATACGGGCAACGTTCGGAGCCTGCTTCTTAATATCCACGGCACCCATATAAATGTCGCACTCAAGACCGAAGTATGCCGCTGCCGTAGCCATTGCCACACCGTGCTGTCCCGCACCGGTCTCAGCAATAACCTTCTTCTTACCCATATACTTCGCAAGAAGTACTTCACCCATACAGTGATTGAGCTTATGGGCACCGGTATGGTTCAAATCCTCACGCTTTACATAAAGCTGTACATTACCGAGGGAACCGGACAATCTCTCCAAATAAGAAACCGGCGTCGGTCTGCCCTGAAATTCCTTACGGATACGGCGAAGCTCGGCAATAAACTTTCTGGACTTACAAATAGTATGGTATGCCTCGGAAATCTCATCCATTGCCTTCTTCAAATCCGGCTCAATGTAGGAGCCGCCGTACTTGCCGAAGTAACCGTTCTCATCCGGGTAATTCTTAAAATAGGTTTCGAAATCAACATTATTCATCTTCATAATCATATCCTCCTGATATTTGCAATAGTTTTGTTTCACAGCATGGCGGAAAATCCGCCCTTGACATTAATACTCTCCTTACTTTTCATTCACTTTCCGGGACACGCTTTGGCGTCGCCATCGTTTAGTCAATAACATACACGCACCTCCTAATCTTGTTTCCCATGTAGGCCCGCGCTTCGCGCTCACCTGTCTACACTTCGTTTCGGTCCGTCCAGAACCAACGTCCACCGGACGTTGTGGACCTTCGCGACATAGTCGCTCGGTCGTGGGCGCGTTCGCATGACTACGCTCCTGTTTGTGTGCAAGCACACACAGGAGCTCGCATGCTCACTTTGCCTACACGAAAAAACGCCCTTGACAGAATTGTAGTTCTGTCAAGGACGAATACTTACCTATCCGCGGTGCCACCTTGCTTCACGAAAAATCGTGCTCCTTAAAGGATACTGACATATCCCGGACAACTAACGTATGTCCCTACGTCGCAGAATACTCTGTGCCGGTGGCACATTTGACTACGCCCTCCGCGGTCCATTTGATAACCTGTGTTTCACCCGACTCTCAGCAACGCGGGCTCTCTGTAGAAGCATAATTACCGTTATCTCCGCCTCAACGGTTTTGGTCATATGATATGTTATAATTAAAGCACTTTCAATAGCTTTTGTCAATAGTTATTTTATGCATATACCGAGTTTTGTTTACAAATCTCCGATATAAAGAGTCTTCCCCAAAGCAGCCAGCACCTTTAACACCGTGCTGAGATTCGGAGATGCCGTACCGTTTTCCATTCGTGCAATAATCGGCTGTTTCACACCGCTCCTTTCCTTAAAGTCTTTCAACTCATCCTTAGCCTTTTTAATCTCTCTGGCCGGTGTTTTCTGTGTCTTTTTCATAAACTGATGAAGCAATACATACTTTCCATCCACCACTCCGGCAAACAAAATCCTATCACGCAGTGGTCGAAGCTCCCAGATATCTCCGTCCGGATGCAACTTATTTTACCTATTTCCTTTCTTTATTATACTTTTAAGTTATCGCTTTGTCGATACTTTTAAGTTATCATTTCGTTCTTATTTACCAAATTCTTCTACCGCTATCCTTTCTTTCCCCACCTTCACCGTCACGCATCCGCTCTTATCCGTCCGGTACACCCTGCTGTTTGCCCCGCAGAGCGTTTCTAATGTCTCGCTGTGAGGATGCCCGTACCGGTTATTCTTTCCGCAGGATATGACGGAAATACGAGGTTGCAACGCCGAGACAAATTCCTCCGAAGACGCTGTCCTTGAACCG
>JAFTPY010000133.1 GCA_017463035.1 Lachnospiraceae bacterium | reverse complement strand
GAGCTCTTGTTCTTTTGTTTCAATTACGATATCCATGGTCAGTTCGATGCCGCTTTTTCCGGCAAGACAAGCAGGCTCTCCCCGTTCCATCCGCTTACTTACGGAGCTTGCAACAAACAGCTTTATAAAGTCTTCTCCCGGAATTTGGCAGGTGTTTATGGCATAATCAAAGGCGGTGCCTAAGGCAGACTGCGCATTACTCAGATAAATTTCGTGGTATGCGTGGGTCATTGTTTGTGATACCTCCTCTCATAATATCCTGAATATATAATCCGTCGCTCTCTTCTTCTAACATATCCAGATAGAGCTTGTTCGCTTCGTCATTCCGGGCTTTGCGGAGAACATAGTACAGGTTTTTTTCCGCAAGGTCAAAGCCCTCATGGTTCAAACGGGAAAAGGCAAACTTTGATTTGATAACAATTTGCTCTCCCAGCTTCCCTAAACGCATAGCCCGGGCAAGCTGCTCCACGGAAATACCGTTGTTCAAAAAGGCTTCCGCATAGTCAAAGTAAGAGTCGTCGGCACGATACCCGGTAATCAAATCATAGGCATTTACATTGATGCCGAAGTGCTCGATTAAATACTGTTTTGCCCGCCTTGCGACAGGAGTTTTAATGGGAAAAAGCCGATGCGCGACTAATACCGCAATCCAGTTCAGAATGGTGTAATCCGGGCTGTTCAGGTTCAGAATATTTAGGTATTCCGTGTCCAACGTATACCGGTTGGAAAACCCGTTACGCAAGGAAGAAACTGCCCATTCCTTTGCTAACTCGTTGCTTTCCGTGCAATAAAAACCGAGACCAAAATCGTTATTCTGCTTTCCTTTACCAAAGGTGGGATGTTCTATGATTTTTTCGGAACCGTGATATAGGGTAATCAGTTCGTCCATGTTTTACACCTCCTTGCAATTTGATTGTATCACTAAAGTGACAGTCGGTCAATGGGTGAGTTGAAAAATGTATCACTTTAGTGATAGTAGCAAGTGGAGAACGGACCAATTGCTTATAACAAGAGTGTATGTTATAATAAAACCATCAAACAACAGAAAGGATGATTTCATATGGGAAAGACAGTAGATAGCAGAACGACAAACAGGAGGGCGACTATAATCTAACCCTCCTACATAAAACGGAGGATATTATAGTGTTAAACGAAGAAAAAATAATTGCAGACTGGTCTGCGGATATGTATGAGATTGACGAAACCGGAACCGAAGATGTAGAGTTCTTATTGTCTCGTCTTGGCGCGGAACCGAAGCATATTTTGGAGATTGCCTGTGGCAGCGGGCGTATTTTGGTTCCTCTTGCAAAAGCCGGACATACGGTGGTTGGCTTGGATATGGACGAAGCGATGCTCGGGAAAATTCCTGCCAAGGCAGAAGGAATGTCTAACATCACTTGGCGGACAGGGGATGCCATAGCGGATGATTGGGAAACCGGTTACGATGTGGTGGTAATCGCCGGGAACTTCCTCATGAACATTGTATCCGAGGAAGGACCGGAACGTGCACAGCAGGTACTGCTTGAAAAGGCGAAGCCTGCGTTAAAGCCGGGCGGTATGCTGTACATCGATTACAATCATACCTTTTATCCGGAACAGTGGTATGTACATCCGGGCGAGCGTGTTATCTGGCAAGGAACCGACAGTCACGGAACAAGAGGAAGAATGTTGCTGTGTGACAGTACCTACGATGCGGCAACCGGACTTATCCGTTCCACCAGGCGATACGAGCTTGAAACTGCCGCCGGTGAGAAAATCCAAAAGGAAATGCCGTCCGTGAAGCATTACGTATCATTAGAGCAGATTTATATCTGGTTGTCCGAAGGCGGCTTCCGTATCGAAAAAGAATATGGTGACTATGCCGGAAATCCGATAGGAGAAACCACGGGACGGGCAATTATCTGTGCGGCAGTAACGGAAGAGTAAAAATAAGAGTATTCATAATTTCTAAGAAAAAAAGAGAGGATGATTTGACACAAAACACTGTCAGATCTTCCTCTCTTTCCATATACATTATACTACATTTTGCCCGAAAGAACAAGGCTGGCATTTTTGGAGGGCGTTTGCTATAGTAGAGTCATCAAAGAAAGACGGAGGGGTGTACTATGGTAAATAACGAATGGGACGATATTTTGTTTTGGGAGAATTATAAGCCATGCTATGAAATGCTGCAGGAGCTAGAGCGGAAGTATGGTGATGATCCTGCTAACTGGGAGAGGTGGCATAGGGAACATTATGACTTTTATAAGCAGACAATTCCAAACAAAGAAGAATTTATCCGGCGCTTTGAATATTATGAACTTCACGGAAAGCCACATTGGATAGAGGGGCATCATCGAACAATGAATGAATTGACAAAGGAGGAGTTATTGGATTTAATCCGTCATGTTACCAAGGAAAATGGTGAGTATCATGTGGAAGTATTGGAGAAAGCACGACAGGGCTGGGCTGCACAGCATTTGGCCCCTTATGCCGAAAAGGTATGTTCGGCAACAAGTGAAGAGCATAAAATCATGGAAATGACGGTAGGTGCAGGTGTGGGCACCAATGCCATTGTTCGTTCTATGACAGACAAAATGTTTTATGCCGGCGTAGATATCGATTTTTATTGTGCAAAAAACGCGGACGCCATCGGAATTTGTGCAAGTTTATGGAACCTGCCTTTTTCGGATAATCTGTTTGATGTGGTATGTTCTCATTTCGGATTTGACGAATGCCGGTAGATTCCGACGATTCTAAAGGAAGCGGTTCGGGTACTAAAACCGGGCGGACGGTTTGTCTCTGTTTCCAGACATAATATATGGTTACGTCGCCATGAAATATTTGAAAGCTACGATATCGGTGAAAACGAAGCTTTGGAGTTGATGCGAAAGGCGCGTTTATATACGGACTTTGAACAGTTGGATGCACTTGCCGGGGAAATGGGCTTAGTGAAAACAGATTACATTCCGTATGAAAATTGGTATCTGGTGGAATATAGAAAAGAAATATAGATTTTGCGAGCATTCTGTGTAGTACAGAGTGCTCTTTTTTCTTGATTGTAGGTGAAAAGGAGGGAATAGTATATCAGCAACGAGCGTTCGTGTCGCACTTGGTATAAAAAGCAAATGCCCTGCACCTTATTACTATTGATTTTTGCATTCCCGAAGGGTCGCGCTTTTAGCGTAGTCGAAATCACCTCTTAGAAAAGACTGGGCGCGAGGTCGCTCCCGAGCGTCCTAGTCGTTCTTAGAGGAAGTTTGACGGAGCGTTGCGATACGCATAAAATCGATAGTAATAAGGTGCAGGGCATGGAGTGTTGAAGACAATGCGACACGAAAGATTCGTGCGTCCCTCTTACAATGCCGCCTTCTGGGCTTTTGCGGCTCTCTGGCGCATACGGACTCTTCTGGTGGAAAGTTCCTTGCCGTTAAAGGTAAAGGTTTCCACTCTTGCGTGGAATGCACCGGCAAATGCCAGAGCGTTGTCGTTTTTGTCAAAGGTGATGGCCTTTACGCCGCGGCTGGCTTTCTTAAGCTCCGGAACATCCTCTACCGGGAAGGCCAGGGAAGCCATGCCCTCGGTGAGAAGGATGACCTTCATGTTGCCGGAAAGCACATCCGTTGCGGACATCATGGAAATGCCGATGACGGTGTCGCCATCATCCAGTTT
>JAFTPY010000132.1 GCA_017463035.1 Lachnospiraceae bacterium | reverse complement strand
TTTATCATAGCATGAGCAGTCTCCTTAGAATAAATCGGGTTGTCCGGTGTCAAATTTATTGTTAAGTATTCCGTGGTCACATTCCGAAAGCCGTATTGTTCCATACACAGCGGCAATTCCGACTCATTTTGCGGATACGCACATACGGAATACTTCTCATCCACTTCCGCAAGCTGCTTTTCTGCCCGCTTCCAAATTTCTTTTTCGAAGGCCGTCTGTTCACTGATACACGGAGCCGTAATGTTGATCCCCCTTCTTGCGGATAAAACAAGGCACACACCGTTTTCTTTCAGTACTCTGTACTGTTCCCCGTAAAACTTAGACGGCTCAATGTGCTCTGCCACCGTATTGGATAGGGTAACATCCATACTTTCGTCTTCAAAGGCTAATGCCGTGGCATCCCCTTCCGTATATTGAATCAACGGATTTTGCTGCTTCGCAAAGGCAATAAAATTACTGTCTCTGTCAACTCCCCACACCCGGGCCTTTGGATACCAACGCGCCAAAGACTCCGCCAATGCTCCCGGACCGCATCCGATTTCGAGAATCTGTTCCTTGTCATCAATCCGAAAAGCATCCCGGTACTTTTTTTGAAACAAATCCGAGAATCGCAATAGCCGTGTGTTGTAAAGTGTTCCGATTCCCTGTACATAGGTTGACCAAATCGTGTTCATGGTGTTCTCCTCCTCTATTATTTTGGCTCGTGCTTCGCACTTTGCCTACGCACCTCGCGACAACGTCGCTCGGTCGCAGGCACGCTCGCATGACACCAGAACTGCTTGGAAGTAAGCTTCCGCAGTTCCGGTGCATGCTCACTAAGCCAAAACGCAAAAAAACACTTATTTTCATAAGTGCTTCTTCGGGGTTGGGCTGTATCAAAAATACAGAGCAGCTCGTAGCGGAATCGAACCGCTGTTTTCGCCGTGAGAGGGCGACGTCTTGACCGCTTGACCAACGAGCCGTAACTTGCAAAACAGATTATACAACAGGTAATCACAAATTGCAAGCTATTTTTTACTTTTTCTTAAAGTTTTACTATTCACTTAATTGTATATACTTTTTTGGAACTTCTGTAAATTCACTTCAATTTCGCAGTAAACCAACAGGTACTACATGCTGTACTGCTCTCCTACATGGAAAACAAATCCATCAAAGACATCTGATTCGACTTCGGAATATCCCCCAACAGCCCCAAATCCGCCATCTGGTCCGCAATGGTCTGACTGATTTTACAGCGGGTACGGAAATCGTCCTGAGACAGGAACGGGCCGTCCTTTGCCGCCTCCTCTATCTGCTCTGCCGCCGTTTCACCCACACCGTCGATACTGTCAAAGGACGGCATCAGTTTTCCGTCGATAATCTGGAATGCATGTGCCTTTGCCTTAAACAAATCAATCGGCATGAAATCAAAACCTCTTGCGTACATTTCCTGCACGATTTTCATATCGTTGTAGGAATCCTCGTCCTTCGGAGAAGCGGTCTTTGTATCCATTTTCTTCTTGATTTCCTTCATGTTACGCTCCAACACCTCTTTGCCGAGACACATGGTTTCGTAGCTGAAAGCCTTGGCACGGATACCGAAGAATGCCGCATAATACGCCAACGGATAATAAATCTTAAAGTGTGCCACGCGGAAGGCCATCATAACGTATGCGCAGGCATGAGCCTTCGGGAACATGTACTTAATCTGCTTACAGGACCAGATATACCAATCCGGAACGCCCTGGGCAATCATAGCCTCCTCCATCTCCGGTGTCAGACCTTTACCCTTTCGTACACTCTCCATGATTTTGAAAGCAAGACCGTTCTCAACTCCCTGATAAATCAGGAAAGTCATAATATCGTCTCGGGTACAAATCGCATTGGACAGGGTACACTTTCCCTCCTGAATCAGTGTCTGGGTGTTGTTTAACCACACATCCGTACCGTGAGACAAACCGGAAATACGAATCATGTCCGAAAAGCTCTGAGGCTTTGTATCACGAAGCATCTGCATAACAAACGGCGTTCCAAGCTCCGGAAGTCCCAGACTTCCCAAATCACAACCACCGATATCGTCCGGGGTAATCCCCAACGCCTCCGTAGAGGAGAACAAAGAAATCACTTTCTTATCATCCAACGGAATCTGCTTTGCATCGATTCCCGTCAAATCCTCCAGACGACGAATCATGGTCGGATCATCGTGTCCCAGAATATCAAGCTTTAGCAGGTTATGGTCGATGGAGTGGTAATCAAAGTGGGTGGTAACCGTCTTTGTGGTCATATCGTTTGCCGGACGTTGTACCGGCGTAAACTTATAAATCTCATGTCCGATCGGTAATACGATAATACCGCCCGGATGCTGTCCCGTGGAGCGGCGTACCCCTTCACAACCGGAGGCAATCCGCTCTATCTCCGCCTTTCGCATTACAATTCCGTGTTCTTCGTTATATTTTAAAACATAACCGTAAGCCGTCTTTTCCGCCAGGGTCGCGATGGTTCCCGCACGGAAGGTCTGACCCTTTCCGAAGATAACCTCCGTATAATCGTGAGCCTTTGCCTGATATTCACCGGAGAAATTCAGGTCGATATCCGGCTCCTTGTCACCGTAGAACCCGAGGAAGGTTTCAAAGGGAATATCATGACCGTCCTTCGTAAGCGGCTTTCCGCAGTTCGGGCAAATTCTGTCCGGCATATCGCATCCCGACAAACCGCGCTTCTGACAATCCTTTACCTCCTCGGAATCAAAATCCGAGAAGAAGCATTCGGTACAATAATAGTGGGCCGGCAGCGGATTTACCTCCGTAATACCGGACATGGTCGCAACAAAGGAGGAACCTACGGAACCTCGGGAGCCTACCAGATATCCGTCCTCATTGGACTTCCACACCAGCTTCTGGGCAATGATATACATCACGGCGAAACCGTTTTTGATAATGGAGTTCAACTCATGCTCCAAACGGGTCTCTACAATCTCCGGCAGCTTCTCACCGTACATGGAATGAGCCTTGTCGTAACAAATCTTACGAAGGGTCTTATCGGAATCCTCAATGACCGGCGGACACTTGTCCGGATGAATCGGAGACACATGTTCAATCATCGCCGCAATCTTATCCGGGTTATCCAAAACCACCTCTTCCGCTTTTTTCTTTCCGAGATAAGAAAACTCCTCCAGCATCTCCTCCGTGGTACGGAAGTATAACGGAGCCTGGTTATCCGCATCGGCAAAGCCCTTACAGGACATGATAATGCGGCGGTATACCTCATCCTCCGGATTTAAGAAATGGACATCGCAGGTGGCCGCAACCGGCTTATTATACTGCTCGCCCAGTTCCACAATCTTTTTATTAATTTCGATTAAATCCTCTTCGGACCTGATGTTTTCATGCTTCTCATCCGCAATCATAAATGCATTGTTACCGAGGGGCTGAATCTCGTAATAATCGTAAAACTCACACAAACGATCGATTTCATTCTGCGGCGACTCACGCAAAATTGCCTGATACAACTCTCCCGCTTCACAGGCGGAACCGATTAAAAGTCCTTCTCTGTTTTCCAAAAACAGGCTCTTCGGAATCCGGGGACGTCTCGCATAATAATCAATATGGGAAAGAGAAACCAGACGATATAAATTAATACGTCCCGTCTCGTTCTGACATAAAATAATGGCGTGGTAAGTCGGCATCTTTTTAATCATTTCCGGCGTCGGCTTACATACTTCATTCACCTCATTCAGAGACGCCACCTTGCGCTCACGAAGCATTTCCAAAAACTTTACATAAATATCTGCTGTCGCCTTGGCATCGTCTACCGCACGATGATGGTTTTCCAAAGAAACACCAAGCTCTCTCGCCACCGTATCCAACTTGAAACGTCCCAAGCCCGGAAGCAGTGCTCTTGCCAGTCCCACCGTGTCAACCACCGTAAAATCGTACGGTAAGTCCAAACGCTCCGCATTGGCACGGATAAAGCCCGTATCAAAGGATGCATTGTGGGCAACCAACGTACAACCCGCACAAAACTCCAGAAACTGCGGCAAAATCACATCGATTTCCGGGGAATCCATCACCATGGAATCCTTAATTCCGGTCAGTTCCTCGATACGCGGCGGAATCGGCACCTTCGGATTGACAAAGGTAGAATATTTGTCGGTAATTTTGCCGTTTTCCACCTTTACCGCGCCGATTTCGATAATTCTGTCCCGTTCCGCACCAAAGCCGGTGGTCTCGATATCAAACACAACAAAACTGCTGTCCAGAGACTGCCCCTTGCTGTCCCGTACCGGCTCCAATACGTCGTCTACCAGATATGCCTCTACACCGTAGATAATCTTAAAATCCTTGGCGCGCTGCATCTTTTCTTCATCATCCTTATAATCCTTCGGGTTAATGGTATGACATGCCTCCGGGAAGGCCTGTACCACGCCGTGGTCCGTAATGGCTATCCCCGGCATTCCCCATTCAAACGCAGTCTTTACCAACGTTTTCGCATCCACTACCGCATCCATGTCGCTCATCTTTGTATGGGCATGAAGTTCAATACGCTTCCGCTCTGCCGTATCCATGCGCTTCTTCGTAAAATCCTTAATGGTTTTCATACCGTAAATGACACCTACGGTCACTTCCTTTTCATAGGTATCAAACATTACCTGCCCCTTTAACAACACAAACTGGCCCGGCTTTAACTTCTTACGAAGAGTATCCGCATCATCCTTCTTCACAAAAATCTTTGCCCCGATGGAATTGGTAAAGTCGGTGAATTGGAACATAAACAAAAGCTTTTCGTTTCGAAGCTCCCTTTCCTCAAACTTAATAATCTTACCCCGGAGCACATAATCTCCGAAGCCGTCATCCACGTCGGAAATCGGGCTCAGTTCTCCTTCAAACGGCTTTCCGTAGAAAATGTCCGGATCGTCAGGAAGCTCCTTTTTCGGCGTATACTTCCGCTCAAACTTCTTAAAGTCAGCCTTGCCGCCTTTTTCTTCCTTTTTCTTATCCGCTCCCTTTGCAGCTGCATTCTCCGGCTGTTTCTCTGCCTTTTTACTTTCACCTGCTTCGGCTGCCGTAGTTGCCGACCCCTCCGCTGTTTTCTCAGCAACGGTTTCATCCTGTCCGCTGTTTTCTTCCTCATCAGACTTTGTAGGCATTACTCCCATGCTGCGAAGCTTCTCTTTCGAATAAAACTCATAGCCCGGTTTTTCTGCTACGGATTCTTCTGCTTCCGCTTCAAAAAACTCGCAAATAACACGAATCTGCTCCCCAAAGCGTGACAAAAAGAGCTCCTCAATGCAGCTCTTTACTTCTTCTCCCATATGACGATTAATAAACGTATCTTCGGTCCGGATATGGATTTCCTGTCCCGTAACCGTAACCTCCGAGTTTTTCAAATAACTTGCATACAAACGGCTCTTTGCCCTTAATTCCTCGTAAATCGTATTCTGATAATGCTCCCAAATAGATGCCGGTGTATATTGGGCGGACAGCTGATAATGCTCCGCAAGAACTGCGGTTTTGCCCATATCCCTGAACAATTGCTCATTTAACATAGTTTCCATTTGCCGTACTTTGTCATACTCCAGCAAACGCTGACTCTCAATATGTACCGTCACTCCGCCCGACTGACGGGAAGCTGCCAGTTTCAACACTTCAACTTCCCCGAAGCCCCGTCGTAATTCGTCCGAAACCCGCAAAGAATCAAACACCTCAAATAACTTCATACGCCTCAATCTCCTCCCTCAGTGCAGAGAGCAACTCACTCTCCGGTACCTTGCGGACGATTTCTCCCTTGCGGAATACAAGCCCTTCTCCGTTGCCTCCCGCAATCCCTAAATCCGCTTCTTTTGCTTCTCCCGGGCCGTTTACGGCACAGCCCATTACCGCCACCTTAATCGGCAAATCATACCCTGCCACCATGGTTTCCACCTGCTCCGCCAGACCGATTAAATCAATCTTGGTTCTGCCGCAGGTCGGGCAGGATACCACTTCGATTCCTCCCCTTCTGAGTCCCAAAGTACGTAAAATTAACTTCGCGGTCACAATCTCTTCCACCGGCGCCGCCGTTAAAGAAACACGAATCGTATCACCGATGCCCTGAGATAAAATCATGCCTAGCCCCAAGGAAGACTTAATATTCCCGGAACGGATGGTTCCGGCCTCCGTAATACCTACATGCAGCGGGTAATCCGTCTGCTTCGCAATCAACTCATGGGCTTTCACGCACATCAATACATCGGAAGACTTGATGCTGATAACAATATCATGAAAATCAAACTGCTCCAGCATTGCTACCTTATCCAAAGCGCTTTCCACACTGCCTTCCGCAGTTACTCCGCCGTACTTTTCCACCAGATTACGCTCCAGAGAACCGCTGTTTACGCCCACACGAATCGGCACACCATATTTCTTTGCGGTCTCCGCCACCTCACGTACCCGGTCCATGGAGCCGATATTTCCCGGATTGATACGGATTTTATCTGCACCGTTTTCCATGGCCGCAATGGCAAGGCGATAATCAAAATGAATATCCGCAACCAGCGGAATCGCAATCTGCTTTTTAATCTCCGCAAGCGCCTTTGCCGCCTCCATGGTCGGCACGGCACAACGGATAATTTCACAGCCTGCCGCCGTCAATTCCTTAATCTGTGCCACGGTAGCCGCCACATCTTCGGTTTTGGTATTGGTCATGGACTGAATCGCAATCGGTGAACCGCCTCCGATTGTCACATTTCCGATGTTTACTTTTCTGGTCTGTGTTCTGTCCATACCCGTACCTCCGTATCGTTTTCTTATCTATTATCCGAATTTAGGTGGCGAAATCAGATTTTCGCCACCATAGCTCTCACTACTTTGCAAAAAAGATATTCTTCACGTCGTTAAATATCAGGAACACCATCAGCAATAACAACAAAATCATGCCGATAAAGTGTACCATTCCTTCCTTTTCCCGATCCACCGGCTTCCCTCTTACAATTTCAATCACGCAAAACAACAGCTTTCCGCCGTCCAATGCCGGAATCGGAAGAAGATTCATTACGCCGAGGTTTGCACTCAACCACACCGCAATGTTGAGAAGACTTAAAATCGTAATCTTTGCCCCTTCTTCTTTAGCTTCCTCGTAAGTATCACCCACAATATCCACGATAGCCACCACACTGCCGACTTCGTTTGACTT
>JAFTPY010000131.1 GCA_017463035.1 Lachnospiraceae bacterium | reverse complement strand
AGAAGAGAATGTAAAAATCGGTCTTCATAACCAGATAAAGTGTTCCACCGTCAGCAATATTCTTCGCCTTCCGTCTTATTGGAAGACCGAGAAGGAAGCTCATGAAAAGGCATTGGAGTTGCTTTCTATTTTCGATATGCAGGATATGGCGGATTATAAGGCAGGCAGCCTTCCGTACGGTGCACAGCGTCGTTTGGAGATTGTACGTGCCCTTGCTACGAACCCGAAGTTGTTGCTTCTTGATGAGCCGGCAGCGGGTATGAACCCGTCCGAGACCGCAGAACTCATGGAGAATATCCGTAAGATTCGCGACACCTTCCAGATTGCGATTCTCCTTATCGAGCATGATATGAACCTGGTTATGGGTATTTGTGAAGGTATTGCGGTATTGAATTTCGGTCGTATTATCGCAAAGGGCTCTCCGGAGGAGATTCAGGCGAATCCGACGGTAATCGAGGCATATCTCGGTAAGAAGAAGGAGGACTAGGCCATGGCAATGCTTGAAGTAAATAATATCAACGTATATTACGGCAGTATTCATGCGGTAAAGGATATCAGCTTTAAAGTAGAAAAAGGCGAGATTATTTCTCTTATCGGTGCCAACGGAGCCGGTAAGACCACGATTTTACAGACGGTGTCCGGTCTTCTAAAGAGTACTACCGGTTCCATCGTATTTAACGGTCAGGATTTGATGCACATTCCGGCCCATAAGATTGTCGGTCAAGGTCTGGCACAGGTACCGGAGGGACGTCGTGTATTCCTGCAGATGTCCGTTATGGAGAATCTGGAGCTGGGTGCCTACACACAGCCGAAGAATACCATCGATAAGAATTTAGAAATCGTATTTGAACATTTCCCGCGCTTAAAGGAGCGCAGAACCCAGGTAGCAGGGACTCTTTCCGGCGGTGAGCAGCAGATGCTGGCGATGGGACGTGCCATGATGTCGAACCCGACACTGCTTATGCTTGATGAGCCGTCCATGGGTCTGGCACCGATTCTGGTAGATGAGATTTTTAAGATTATCGTAGAGTTGAATAAAGCGGGCGTTACCATTCTTCTTGTAGAGCAGAATGCGCAGATGGCACTTTCCATCGCAAACCGCGGTTATGTATTGGAGACCGGTAAGGTGGTAATGACAGCGGATGCGAAGGAT
Source organism: Lachnospiraceae bacterium (assembly GCA_017463035.1). Lineage (GTDB taxonomy): Bacteria > Bacillota > Clostridia > Lachnospirales > Lachnospiraceae > SIG307. The sequence continues at coordinate 7,268 of JAFTPY010000131.1, read as the reverse complement.
TTGTTAAACGACGATTCCGTAAGAAAAGCATATTTGGGAGCATAATCCGGAAAGGAGAGCGGCGATGAAAAATTATGTGATTACGATTGCAAGAGGCTACGGCAGCGGCGGACGCACCATCGGTCAGATGTTGGCGAAGGAGCTTAATATCCCGTACTACGACAGAGAATTGATGCGTCTGGCTTCCGATGAGAGCGGTATCAATGAGGAACTGTTTGCTAGGGCAGACGAGAAATTAAAGCAGAGTCTTTTGTTCAAGATTGCAAGAAAAGAATACAACGGTGAGCTGATTCCGCCGGACAGAGAAGAGTTCGTATCCAACGACAACCTGTTTGCTTATCAGGCAAAGGTCATTAAGGATTTGGCCGCAGAGGGTCCGTGCGTTATCGTAGGACGCTGTGCAGACTATATTTTAAGAGATTTGCCTCACGCGGTACGTCTCTACATACATGCTCCGCTGGCGGATTGTGTGGCCCGTACGGAGGGCAAGCTTCCGGGGGATGCCAAGGAGCGTGAAAAGCAGATTCTTGCCATTGACAAGCGTCGTGCGGCGTATTATAAGTATTATACCGGTAAGGAATGGACCGATGCAGGCAACTACGATTTGTGCCTGAACACCAATCATCTGGATTATGAGACTTGTGTAAAGATTACAAAGTCCTTTTTGGAGATTATTCCGGAGAGAATTTAAGTAGGGTTCTTTCGGAGAAAGAACCGATGTGTCGGAACATGAAATACGACAGCAGATATGCGGGAAACAGCCGTGAGAGATATGGTTGTTTCCTGCTTTTGTTTTATGGAACATTGGGCGATGGTATCAGCAGAGCAGTTTGCGTGCGGAATAGCCCGCAAACGGGCACGGTGTTTTTGGAAAAGGAGCGGAGTTATATGAGAAAAATGAGCAGAGGGCTGAATGTGTGTGTGTTATCGCTGGCACTGGCTGTAACGGTGGTTTCGGTGCAGGGTTGTAAAGGGGCGGAAGAAGCAGGGAAAAGTGAGGCGGTAACGGCAACTCCTTCGGTAGAGGTAACAAGCGGAGCAGATGCGGAGAAGGAGACAGCGGGCCGGGTTACAGAACCGGTAGCACCGACGGAGGGACCGATTCAAGTAACCGAGCCGGTAGTGCCGACGGAAGCTCCGGCAGTGACGGAGGATGAAACGCAAAAGGATGCAAGTCAAACACTTCCGGAATATGAGTTTACGGTGGAGAATGAGCTGTATTTTGAGTTTGCGTACGAATATGAGGTTTTAACCTTTCGGAGTGAGAATCCGGAGATTGTACAGGCAATGTTTATGGAAGGGGAATATGATTATGAAGAAGGGCGCGAGACTACAGGCGTGATGCTGTACGGTATCGCAAACGGTACGACGGAGCTGGTGGTGTCCGATACAAACTCCGGACAGGAGGTACGCTGGAAGGTGACGGTAGAAAAGCCTGATACGGAGAGCGGAAAACAGAAGCTGATTGACTGGCTCCTTGCAAACGGAGAAACCAATGACATCGGCGACAAGGAACTGGCGGAAGGTGCGGTAGAGGACGGCGGCCGGGCAACGGTAGAATATGCCACCATGGACGAGAATATCAATTTCTATTTTAAAGAAATGCAGGGCGAAGAGAAGGTCGAGTGGAACCTGATTCCGACGCCGGAGGAAAATACAGAGTATTATATTACAATGAGAATCGGAGAGGACTTCGTAACGGCTACCGTGGATTTGGCGACCTATAACGGCGAAGAACTCGTCTTTGAAAAGGGCTGGTTCGGCATCCCGGTGGAGGAAGATATGCAGAAAAAGGCGAATGAAGCTTCGGGGCGTGCTTATGAGGTGGTAAAGGACCTGTTGTATGAGGCGACGGGGATGACGATGGGGGAGGTTGTGCGGTAAGATAGAAATAGGTTTAGTTAAGCGTACAAAGAACGATATGTTAAGAAAATTGGGGGCGGATTTTCTTGGCATATCGTTCTTTCTCGTTTTTGCTTATAAGGTCTGTAAAAAGTTCAGTAGAGTGTCATATTCTTTTGAGTTAAGTTTATTTCCGTAACTTCTCAATCCCATCCATCACCTTCTCATCCACATCTTTCGACACTGTTAACGCACTGTCCTTCACCAATTCCTCCACTTCTTTTACCGAGATTCTATCAGTTTGTGTAAACGTTCCCCCGTCATTCGTCTGCATCATCGGAACAAAACGCTTTCTCAGGGCGAAATAAACCCCGAATAGCAAAAGCGGAATCAGAATGAGTCCCGCTATCATCAGCGGAGAAAAGGGACTCTTCCCGGCTGTGGACGGTGCCAGGGGATTGGCCAGGCTGAGTTCTTCTGTTGTCTGTGTTACTATCGTGCCGGTATATTCGATAGAGATTGCATCGCCGTAGGTATGTTGAAGATCTGCAATAAAGCTTTGGGTGGTTTCGTCGCCTTCCTTGCGGTCCGAAATTCCCACGGTAACGCAGTTGTTCATATCGTCTACTCCGGTAAAAATCATGCCCGATTCTTCTTGCTTGAAATACGGGTTCAGTTCCTCCTGAACCTGCAGCAGATAGTTGTGGCTGTAGGACTGAGTGGTAAAGGTGACGGATGCGTCGTCTTCGATTAAGTCTAAGATTTCCTGTTTTCCGGCGTCGCCGGCGGCTCCTTCTCCGACGCCTACGGTCAGGTTATAAGCGCTGCCGTCGTTGGACCAGATACCGGTGACATAGTCCGGGTAGCCGGCACTTCCCCAATGCTGAAATAAATCAAAAAGAGTAGGATAGGTCGTTTGATTTGTAGTTATATCATTCATAGTGTACCTCCGTTCAATAGGGTTTGCAGGGTTTTCAATGTTTTGCGGTAGCTGCGGTAAACGGCGGAAAGGGATTGTCCCGTGATACGGGCAATGTCCTGAAAGCCCAGTTCAGCGTTTAACCGGAGAGAAAGGATTTCACGTTCAGCACAGGATAGGGTGGCAATGGCCTGCTCCAGGTCTGTTTTCACCGCGATGGTGTGTTCCATACGTTCAGGGGAAGCAAGTACCATATCGTCAATGTTTTCCGGTTGTGTTTTCCGCAGTGCATCAATAGCCAGATTGTGTGCCGTTTGAAACATCCATGCTCTCGGATTTTTGATTGTAGCCTCGGTCGGAGAGACAAAGAGCTTCACAAAGAGGTCCTGTGTCAAATCCTCGGCGGTGGTTCGGTTTTGTACAATGCGGTAGATAATGGTAAACACCGGTTGTTTTAAGTCATGATAAAGTTGTGTGAAGGCTTCCTTATCACCGCGTTGTATCCGTGTAAACAGTTCGCTTAATTGTGTTTTGTCCATGGTGCAAAACTCCTTTCACCTACTATGACGAATGGGGAGGGGTGTTTTTTCACGATACAAAAGATTTTTTATGTAATCGTAAATTTTTCTTAACTATATCCGAGAAATAAGAGAGAAAACAAAACCGGGTGTTAAGGTATCTGTTCGATACGATTAACACCCGTATTTCTATTTTTTGTATGTGAGGATGTCCGGCGACAGGGAGTCGTTTACGGGAACTCAGCCATCGGTAAGTTCTTAAATCGCCCTTGTTACTTCCTTTAACCACTCGCCCTCTTCTTCGCTCATATACGGAAGCAGGGTTTCGTACACCTTCTTGTGATAGTCATTTAGAACCTGCTTTTCTCTTGCGGTCATTTCTTCCGGAAGTACCGCATCCAAATCAATCGGAGCCATGGTCAGGGTTTCAAAATACATGTACTGACCGTACTCGTTTTTCTCGCCCTTTTTGCAGAGCAGTTCGTTTTCAATGCGGATGCCGTGACTGTTTTCTACATAAACGCCCGGCTCGTTGGTGGTGACCATACCTTCTTCGAGAACACAACTGTCGTTACGCTCAGGGACAATGCGCCAACGGAAGCCGTTCGGGGCTTCGTGGACATTTAAGAGGTAACCCACGCCGTGACCGGTACCGCAACGGTAATCCAGCCCCATCTGCCATAGCGGACCCCGGGCAAGGATGTCGAGATTGATGCCGCGACAGCCGTGTAAGAACTTTGCATCGGAGAGGGCCAGCATTCCCCGAAGAACGGCGGTATAATGCTGCTTCCACTCATAAGGGATATCACCCAGGACATAGGTTCTCGTAATGTCCGTGGTGCCCTCGTAATATTGTCCGCCGGAGTCCACCAAAAGGAAGCCCTGCGGTGCTAAAGTGGCAGCAGACTTTTCGTCTGCGGAATAGTGCATCATGGCTGCGTTTGCGTTATAAGCGGAAATGGTTTCAAAGCTCGGCTCTAAGAAGCCCTCCTGTTCCTTACGGAGAGAGAGAAGATGCTCGGCAGCGGAGTACTCGGTAATGGTTTCCTTGCCGATGTTTTTCTTCAGCCAATACATAAACTTGGTCACTGCCACGCCGTCCTTTACATGGCCTGCGGCGAGGTTCTTTTGCTCGGTTTCGTTCTTGATTGCCTTGGCAAGAAGAACCGGTCCCGGCGCATCTAAAACGGTGCATTCCTTCGGCAGGGCTTGTACAAGGGCACAATTCACGCGCTTGGCATCTAAGAGTACCGGGCAGGCACGGAGCTTGGTAACATCCTCATAGATGGCATCGTACGGGCGGACAATAACGCCTTCTTCTTCCAAAAGCCTGTTTGTAGTTTCATCCAATGCGGTCTTGTTCAAATATAAGAAGGCTTTCGTCTCCGTAATCATGGCATAGGAAAGGAAAACCGGGTTGTTTTCCACGTCGTTTCCTCTGAGGTTAAACAGCCATGCGATTTCATCCAGGGAGGTCAGTAAGTATACCTCCGCGGTGTGGTCACTATTTTTTGCAAAACGCTCGGATACGCCGTTTTTGTATATTGCATCCGGGCGGATTTTTTTCATGGACTCCCGTACCTCAGTCAGCTTGGTAACCGCGGATTTTCCGGTGTAGCACTCGGCGAGACGATATACCGGCTTGGAAGAAAGTGCCGGACGCTCCGGCCAAAGCTCTGCCGGAAACAGTACATCGTGACGAAGGGTTACGGTGTCCGGAAAGCGTTCTTTTAAATTCATCAGAAAGGCATAGGAGAGCAGACGGCCGTCAAAGCCTAAGGTGCCGCCGTCCTTTAACAGCTCCTTTAATTTATCTTCCGGTGTCGGTACATTTTCCATACCGCTGCGGTACAGCGTAATGCCGCTGCCCATAAGCTCCTGTTCCGCCTGAATAAAGTAGCGGCCGTCGGTAAACAGTCCCGCTTCTGTAAGGGTCACAAAAAGAGTACCTGCGGAGCCGGTAAAACCGGACAGTTAGGCACGGAGCTTAAAATGGTCGTCCAGATACTCGGAACCGTGGTAATCCGCGGTAGGGACATAATATACGTCAATGTTATTTTCTTTCATGAAGCTACGGAGAGCTTCGATACGTGCTGCATATAAGTTCATAGAAAAACTCCTTTCGGAAGGTACTGTCATTGAGCCGCTACGCATTGGCTGAAAACGGCTGAGGGCGATTCTGTACGAAAAGCCCCTCTGCGACTATCTTAGCACAAAAGACCTAAAAAGAAAAGGTAGGAAACTTGATTTCTGACACCAAATGGACACAGCGGTGTGGTATCTTAATTAGAGTATAGAAGAGGGATTTGAGCGGTGATGGGGCAAAAGAGAAGGAGGATAGGCTGTGATGGTATTAAAGAAAAAAAGGATTTGGGTGTTACTGTTATTTCCGCTTACTTTTTTGATTTCCGCACTGGCAAAGCGCAGCGTGTTTTTTGCGGAAGAGGTGTTTGCGAAGCGTATTTATAAGGTGCATTCCATCGTGGTATCCGCGGTGACGGGCTGGCTTCCTTTTTCGTTGGCGGAGTTTATCGTGGTGGTGGGACCGGTGGTGTGTATTGCTCTTTTGATTCGATTTATCGTACATATGGGAAAGGACAAGGAAAATCGGTTTGCCCGGGCGTTGCTGGGGATTATTAATGTGGCTTGTGTGACTGCAGTGGTATTGTTTGTATATGTCATTGGATGCGGTGTGAATTACCACCGGGTATCCGTTGCGAATCATCGTGGAATTACGGTACGGGATTCCTCGAAAGAAGAACTGTACGGACTGTGTACCGAACTGGCGGAACAAGCGTCGGCATTGCGCGAGGAACTGGTAGAGTACGAGGATGAAAACGGTGTGCTACGTCTGCCGGTGTCCAACCGGAAATTGGGAAAGCTTACGCAGGATGCGTATGAGAATCTTTCCGAAGACCTGACGGTATTGAAAGGATTTTACCCGGCGCCGAAGTGTATCACAAGCTCCAAGGTATTCTCTGCCATGGAAATCACCGGTGTATTTACTTGCTGGACCATGGAATCAAACGTAAATGTGGATATTCCGGACTATTCCAGAGCCTCCACCATGGCTCATGAGTTAGCACATCTCCACGGCTTTATGCGGGAGGATGAAGCGAACTTTCTGGCCTATCTGGCCTGCATGGCATCCGATGACCCTGTTGTGCGTTACAGCGGCACCATGCTTGCGTTAATCTATTCCGGAAATGCGCTGGCAGGGCAGGATATGGAGCTTTACGGAGAGCTTTGGTCCATTTATCATCCGGGAATGATTCGGGATTTTGCGGACAACAGTGCCTACTGGGATCAATATGAGGACACGGTAATCAGTGAGACTGCCGATAAGGTGAATGATGTGTATCTGAAGGCCAATGAGCAGGAGGATGGTGTAAAAAGCTACGGAAGAGTGGTGGATTTGCTGTTGGCAGAGTACCGGGAGCGGCATAAATAAGTGAAATAGTTAAATTATATAAGACAAAGATAAAAGAAAAGCTTCGCAATGCAATCGCGCATGGCGGAGCTTTTCTTATGGGTTCGACATTTTTTGCTGTTCAAGCAGAACATCAATGATTTTATTGATAGAGACTAAAGTTGTAGGATTACATTTTTCTAATTTTACGGAAATATCGTCGTTTATAATACTTTGGCGTCTGACATATGGTGTGTCAAGCAAAAAGAAGTTAATGTCTTTATCCAAAACAACAGAAAGCTTTACTAACATGGAAAGAGAAACTTTAGTTTGTCCGACTTCTACATGGCTGACATGATTGTTTGAACAGCCGATAAGAGCGCCTAAATCGCTTTGGCTGAGGTGGCGTTCGGTACGTGCTGTTTTGATTCGCTGACCAATTTTTACATAATCAATCTCTGGCTGCATTACCATCATCTCCTATCCTTATTTTGTTTTCATTATAGAGTATTCCCTGTTTTTGAACAACAAACTATAAATGCAACTTGCATTTATAGATGCAATATGTTAGAATGATTGT
>JAFTPY010000130.1 GCA_017463035.1 Lachnospiraceae bacterium | reverse complement strand
TGGTCGTAGATGGTTTTCATGGTAGAATCCTCCTGAATTATTTTCTTTAATTGTTTCAATTATTTTTGCGAAATAATCGTGAGCCATGCCGGCAGGGCAGCCATTGGGTTGTGCTCCCAATCATTGATATGTTCCAGTGTGTCAGGCGTTTGCTGTATCAATTCGCCATAGGAAAACCAGAAGGATGCATTCACAGCCGGGAGCTCTGCCATTTCCTTTACGGTTAATCCCGCAGAAGTAGTTGCGTTCACTAAGTCCTGTACATGCTAATGACAGTCCGGCAGAACATCATGGTAGGATTTGCGTATGGTAGGTGTTTGCCAGGCTTCCCCTGTAAACGGCCGGTTGAACGGGTGAATATCGTACATCATGGAATATCCGCCCGGTTTTAAAACCCTGAAAATGTTGTAATACATCCTATTGATATCCGGAATCCAGGTGTGGGTCCCGTTGGAAGTATAAACCAAATCATACCGGGCATCTGCGATATTCGAAAGCTGTATAGTGTCGAGTTTGGTTTAATTAATTTTGCAAAAGAGGTTGACAATGTATAAATAGTGAAGTACTATAAAGGTATCAAATGATACCGTGGGAGTAAATGATATGAAAGAAGAAACAAAAGCGCGTATAGAAAGCGAAACAGAGGTAAGAGCATACATTCAAAATCTAAACTATGCACTGGAGCATGGGGCACGGATAAAGTATCAGGCACAGAGAGGCGTGGATGAAAAACGAGAAAAACGATACACGAATCAATATACAATGACGGTGTTGTTTCCGGGAGAAGACCCCCTGGATGTACTGAGAAGAGAGCTTAAAACTTTGACAGTGGAAGAGTATATGCGTACGGTAAAGGATTTACGATTTCCGAAGCGAAGTGAGATGCGTGAGTTTGGGAAGGTGTATAATGGAACAGAGGATGTTTACATTAAAATCCGGGTGGAGCTGTTGGGAATGAATGGTGAAACAACCACATTTGTTATGTCGTTTCACTTTGCGGAACGACCGTTTGCTCCCGGTATGTTTCCGTATAAATGCAGATAGGAGGAGGCCGATATATGAAGATGCAGGTTTTGGAGTCGCACAAAGAACTATGCACTTGTTGTATGGAGGAACATGACGTGGAGCTTGTTCGTGTACAGGAACAGATGACGTTCAAGGAGTTAAAGGTTGATTATGTTGCAGAGTATTATTATTGTAACCAGGCGGAAGAGTTTTATATGGAAGAGTCGCAGATAAGCGAAAATGACTTGCGGATGAAGGATGCCTATCGTCGAGCTTTGGGGCTTTTGACTTCTCAGGAAATCGCCGAGCTTCGGGCTAAGTACGGCATTAGTCAGAGTGATCTGTGCACTTTGCTTGGATGGGGAGGAAAGACCATTACCCGCTATGAGGGCCATCAGGTACAGGATAGGGCACACGATTCTATTTTAAAGAAGCTGCGTCAAGACCCGGAGTGGTTTTTGAAGCTTTTGACCGATGCAAGAGGAACGATGTCCGAGGAAGCATATCAGAGATATTACGACCGGGCATTACAGTTGTATGAGGAGAGCAGGGACGAATATTTAAGGAAGTCCATTGCGGCGGAATATGCTAGATATCGGGAGGAATCGTATACCGGAGGAGTGTCGCTTTGTTTGGATAAAGTGGTGGATGTTATCCGGTATTTTTCGGATTCCACCGGTGTAACGAATCTTTATAAGGTGAAGCTGATGAAGCTTCTTTGGTATGCGGATTGTTTGGCATATAAGTTGCATGGCAAGGCTATTACCGGTCTGGTGTATCGGGCTCTTCCTATGGGTGCGGTGCCGATTGCGCATGATTCTATCATCGATTTAAAAGGAGTTTGTTATGAAGAGGTGGATATGGGAGAAGGGACCGCGTACCGCTTTTTACCGTCGGGCACAGAGAACTACCAGGCCCTTGAAGAATGGGAGAAGGGAGTATTGGATAGGGTAATTGAAAAACTCGGAAGGATGAGTAAGGACGAGATTGTGTCCTTTATGCATAAGGAGAGGGCGTATATTAAGACGGCACCAAGAGACGTGATTTCGTTTCGGTATGCGGAGAGTTTGCAGATTTCATGAGGCTCCCTGCGATTCAACTTGACAAGGGCAGTAAAACGGTATAAGGTTGAAGATAGAAAAAAGTCAATTTTAGTGTAATGATGCAAATTAACCGGCAAAGGGGGCTGATATCCATGGAAAACTACAAGTACATTTTTAAACTGAGTCCGTATGATAGAAACGGTTTATTACCACAGGTCAGCAAGGCTCTGGAAAAACGAACGGAGTTGGTTTCCAGAGAACGTTATCCGGGGCTTTGGAAACAAACGGATAAATTAAGAGCATCTTCCGGACAGGGGCAGAACAGACTTCGTACCAAGGTACTTAGTATTCTATGCATATTAATCGGTATTTTTCTATTTGTTCCGGGCCTTGTAAAACCGCAGGAGTTATTGGTTCCTTTGCTTGTGGGAGCGGTCGCTATCGGAGCAGGTATCGGTGGTTTGTGGCGCAGTCGGAAGCACAAGAAGAATCCGTTTGACAAGTCTGCGCGGTTGCTTTTAGCCGGGAAAGATGAAGCATTTTCCAATCCGGTAGAAGTGGAATTTTCGGAGCGTGGCATGACGATTCCGACGGAAAACGGGGAAACGGAGACGGTTTCCTATGATAAGTTTGAATGTGTGATAGAAACAGAGGATAGTATGCTTTTCGTGTTTGAGGAGCGGGTTACGCTATTACAAAAACGTGATTTGATAAACGGTGCGCCGGAAGAGTTTTGTGCTTTTTGCGCGGAAAAGGTGAGAAACTATCAGTCGGTGTGTTAAGAGCCGAGTATAAGAAAGGCACGGTTGATTTTGGGCAATCAAAATGAACCGTGCCTTTTTGTAAATGAAATTTTATCAATGTGACCGGAGTGTCCCAGCTTCCGGGTGCCTTTCATATCCTATTCGAGAATATGAATTGTCGGGGTTGCTGTCGGCTCCGAGGGAGAATTCTCCGTGACCCCGCTTTCCTCAATTATTAATTCGCCTCTTCCATCGATTCGACCGATGCGAAGTTCATAAGCGTCAGCAATAAGCGTCGAGCGGGCAGAGCCCGTTCCTTTATGACGAATCAATACATGGTCTCCGACCTTTAATCTATTGCAGGCAACATATCGTTCCAGACGCAAATCACTCAGTTCTACCGTAAACTTCACTCCGTCTGCCGGATTTTTCATGCAAATGGTGTCATCTACTATGATGTACTCATCAGTGATTTCGGTGACTTCACCCATGAGGGTGTAATCCGGCTTCGGCAGAGCGTCCTTTTTATGGGAGAGAGCAAAGCTTGTGAGTTCATTCACAGCATCCTCACCCAGCTTATAATAATAGCCGTAATCTTCAATGTTTGTGTGTAAAAATCCTCCGGAAGTCAGCGACCAGGCTCTGTTATAGATACCGAGAGCTTCTGCGTCTATGGTGAAAGTCATAACATTTTTGCCGAGGTCCAGATCTCTGTACGCAAAATCGGTCATGATGGTGCCTCGGTCGGCATA
>JAFTPY010000129.1 GCA_017463035.1 Lachnospiraceae bacterium | reverse complement strand
GGTCACAGCGGGACTCCATATCGTTAATGGCACGATTGGCGCAATATATAAGCAAGGGATTGCACCAATGCAGACAGCGAAACATACAGATAATCACATTCCACAGCACATCCTTATGCCTTAAATGAAACAACTCATGTAAAATGATTTTATCGTCAAGTGTCTCTCCTTCCGACAAAACCAGCACAGGGCGCACTACTCCGCACACAAAAGCACCGGAAAGCCCCGGAACCTCTATTATCCTGCCAATCTTTATTCCGTGCCTTTCCGCAATCTCCCGGATATGTTCCATCCGCTCCAAGGAAGGCTTGGTGCCCCTGCGAAGCACACTTCTCAATTTCACATAGGAAACAATATACCGAAACGCAGATACAAGCACACCGCACACATATCCCGCAAAAATCCAATCCGTAACGGTTTCCGGCAGTTTATTTATTACCGGAAACGGGAACCACACCTTTGTAAAGCTATAATCTCCTACCGACAGTTTCAGAAATTCCACGAAGAACTGCCAATGAAACAAGCAATAACGACCGCTCATTCCCGCCGGCAGCAACAAAAGAAGTCCCAAAACGCTCCATACGCCAAACTGCCACTTCGGCGGCAATTTGTCTTTAAAAAGGGCTTTCACCCCGAGAATCAGCACCGCAGCACCCGATACGGTAAGGGTCTGTAGCAAAAAACTCCAAATATCATACATCCCTACACCTCCATATCGTCAAGCATCTTACGCAGGCGTTCTCTTTCCTCTTTTGAAATCGGTTCTTCCTTTAAAAATGCCGCAATCAAATCCCCTGTAGAACCGCTATACACACGGTTCAAAAAGCTATGGCGCTCTTTCTTCTGACAGTTCTCTCTGTCCAGCGTTGCATGATAGCTGTGAGGTGCGGTACTTTTATCAATCCGCACCAGTCCCTTTGCTTCCATCCGCGTCAAATAAGTAAGGACTGTATTTCTGCTCCATCCCGTTTCCGCATAAAGCTCACTCACAAGGATTCCCAGCTCTGCCCCACCGGTGTTCCACAGGGCATTCAATACAGTCCATTCACGTTCTGATAATTTCATTTTGTCTCCCTCCTACAAATGTAGTATCCACATACAATACTACACTTGTAGGAGCACATTGTCAAGTTTTTGTAATCTACTTCTTCAAATAATTTCTAAAACAAAAATGCCGCTATCTGGCACTCTTCCGAATAGCGGCTTTCTTCTATCTCCGCACAAACTCATCCAACAAAAACTCCGCCAACACCACATTGCTGACATCAATTCCCCTTGGTGTAAGGAACACTCTTCCCTCCGCTTCCGCAAGCACTCCTTGAGACACGAGACGCTTCATCACATCTCCGTAAACCGTCTCAATCTCACATTTGAAGCGACGCTTAAACTCCGACTTTTCGATACCGCGGCACATCCGAAGCCCCAGGAACATGAACTCCTCCATCAGTTCCTTCTGTACCAGACGCTCCATATCTTCTCGCAAGGAGAACGGATCACCCGCTCCCCCGATATACTCTTCCATATCCGTTGTATTGTGGAACCGGGCATTGGACATCAGGGACGATGCTCCGAGACCTACACCCAAATACTCCGTTCCTACCCAGTAAGAACTGTTGTGGCGGCTCTCAAACCCCGGCTTTGCATAATTAGAAATCTCATAACGCTCGTACCCGGCTTCCGCCAAAAGCTTTCCGGTCAATTCATACATGGCACGATCCGCATCCTCATCCGGAAGTAGCGACCTCTCCGGTCCGTCCTCGCCGTAACGCTTTGCGAACTCCGTACCGTCCTCAATCTGCAGACTATACACCGAAATATGCTCCGGCTGCTGCGCCAAAAGAAAACGAATACTCTCTGTCAGCGTCTCCTCCGTCTGGTTCGGAAGTCCGGACATCAAATCCCCGCTGATGTTTCGGAATCCTGCTTCTCGTGCTGCCTTTACGCAATCCGCAAACTGTTCCTTTGTGTGAATCCGCCCAAGACAAGATAACTCCGATGCCACCGCAGATTGCAATCCCATGCTGAGACGATTAAAGCCCAGCTCATAAAGTGCCGTAAACTTCTCTTTGTCTGCCGTACCCGGATTCACCTCGATGGTAACCTCCGCCAGTTCTCCGTTCATTACACGTTGCAGGCGCATTTCCGGGGTCTCTGTTTGCTCCGGTTCCTCTGCTTTTTTCTTTCCGAAACGGGATCTCTTTTTTTCCTTCTTCTCTTTCTTTCCGGACTTTTCGTCTTCGAAGCCACGTACGGAAAAGGTATCCAAAACAGTTCCGAATATCTTTCCAAGCTGTTCTATAGACAACACACTCGGCGTACCGCCGCCGAAATAGATGGTCTCTACCGTATATTCTTCTACATTCTCTTTGTTGGCTCTGATTTCCTCACAAAGAGCATTCACGTACTGTTCCTTCGTAGCATCGTCCGATGCAAAGGAAAGGAAATCACAATAGGCACACTTCTTTACACAAAAGGGAATGTGGATATAAAGTCCCAGGGGACGTTTTTCTGCTACTTCTTTCTTTTTCATATCAATTACCTCATTTTCAAAAATGCTCTACATTCTATTTCAGTATCCATCTGAAACCCTAAGGATTTATAAAAACGAATTGTTTTTTTCGTATTATCGGTAAGCAAAGTTTTCTGATAAACATGCGCATAGGTATCAAGAACCTTTTTCAGCAGTGCTGTACCGATACCATGTCGCTGATATTCCGGCAGAACTACAATGTCCTGAATAAACACAATAGAATGACCATCCCCCACAACTCTGATAATCCCAAGCAATTTCTTATTTTCATATGCTCCGAATATCTTCAAGGAATTCGCATAGGCATTTTTTAGCATCTCCGGCTGATTCACATAATTTAACCAACCGACACTTTGGTATAAGTTTAATATCTCTTCTTCGTTGTATTTGCTATATTCTTTTACTGTAAAATCCATGCTGATACCCTCTCCGCCAAGTAACGAAACACAGAACAACCGCCCTCATAACTTTGGCCAAGTGTGTGGGCGGTTGTTCCTTTTTTCTGATTTCAGTGTATCATATCTTTTCGTTTTCTGCAATTACTTTTTGAGTTCATACTGCACTTGCACAAACCCTTTTCCCCTATCAATACTTCTTCTGTTTGCAGTTATAACGAATCCGTTTTTTTCATAAAATTTTCGTGCCACAGTATTCATTTCTAATGTCCAAAGCACCATTCGATAATCTTTATATATTTCTTTTAATTGAGTTATAGTCTCTGTACCCAACCCTTTATTCCGATATTCATTAAAAAAATAGATGCTGGATATTTCACACACTGAATTGTCAAGAATAGCTTTTACCACACCAGCGCAACAGCCATTCTCATACACCAGGTAGTATTTACAACTCTCTTTACGGAACGACTCTAAGAACTCTTGCTTTCTTTTTTCTGTCGTATCAGCCATTATATATTCTGTTGGGAAAATATCCTTGTATGCCTGCTTCCATGCCAAAGAATGGACCTCTCCGACAAGATCTGCATCATCATAGGTTGCCTCTATTATATTCATAGTACCATCTCCTGAAAAAATTGAAAGGACTGTCGCATTAAGATACGCGCAGGCTCGGGCGCGGCGAACTCTTGCGTTGTCCTTGTAGATGAACAAAAGTCGGTCTCTTATATTTTCTTATACATTTTATGAATATAGCCACCGTCCTTCGCAGTTTTCTCTTTGAACTTTACGTAGGATAGTAGACTTTCTTATTACTTCGATTGTTTATCAGCAACGCACGGACAGGAGGTCCGGGCGAGCCCGCCATAAGGCATGGATGCCGCATCAGGGCGGTTGCGTTACTTGTCCCAATATTCTTCCGAAGTAATTAGAAAGACTCTATCCGGAGTACGAGAAAAGAGGATACTGCGAAGAACGGCGGCTGATTCTGATTTATAGTTTTGTGAAGAAAATATAAGAGGCCGACTTTATAGTTAGATACCGATAAGCAAGAGAGGGGCGCGCATCTTAATGCGACAGCCCCTACTCTTGTCTTACTTCACACTATCCAAAAACGCTGCGCAGAAAATCGCAGGAGAATTCCAGTAAATCGTGATTTCGTTTAAGGAATAGCACTCCCATCGGTCTGCAAAGCATTTCATCGGTGGGGTACCCTCCGGAATCAGTTCTTTTGCCAGTGGGTCTACCCAACGGGTACCATTGGCACCGCCGGAGACATAGCCAGGAATGGTTTCTTCGATGCTGTCGGCCTGGGTGATGCGGTTGTGCGGGTTACAAAAAGCATGCCCCCCCACACCGGTGACGTAGCTGTAATCGGTGGCATTGACACCTAACAAATAATCCATTTGGTGAACGACACCGGAAAGATAGGAAGTCTTAGGATCCAATAGGTAAGCTGTGCCCAAAAGCATTCCGCGGTTAAGTACGGTAAGGTTACTGCCCCATCCGTATTCTGGCGGACGCATGGCAACGCAGTAGCCCTCGGTATCGATGACAGATAAAAGGCGAGCGGCCTCTTTCAATAACAATTCCCTGTAGGCAGAGCGGAATTCAATCTCTTCTGCGGTAAAAACATCGCCTTCCTTGATACTGTCTTTCGGCATCAGCTCGTT
>JAFTPY010000128.1 GCA_017463035.1 Lachnospiraceae bacterium | reverse complement strand
TATGCCGACCGAGGCACCATCATGACCGATTTTGCGTACAGAGATCTGGACCTCGGCAAAAATGTTATGACTTTCACCATAGACGCAGAAGCTCTCGGTATCTATAACAGAGCCTGGTCTCTGACTTCCGGAGGATTTTTACACACAAACATTGAAGATTACGGCTATTATTTTAATTTGGGCGAGGATGCTGTGAATGAACTCATGAACTTTGCTCTCTCCCATAAAAAGGACGCTCTGCCGAAACAGGATTACACCCTCATGGGCGAAGTTACCGAAATCACCGACGACTACATCATAGTAGACGACACCATTTGCATGAAAAATCCGGATGACGGTCTGGAATTCACGGTAGAACTGAGCGATTTGCGTCTGGAACGATATGTTGCCTGCAAGATATTAAAGGTCGGAGACCATGTATTGATTCGTCATAAAGGAACGGGCTCTGCCCGCCCGACGCTTATTGCTGACGCTTATGAACTTCTCATCGGTCGAATTAACGAGACCGGCGAAAGAGATGAATTTATAATTAAGGAAAACGAGGTCGTGGAGGATTATCCGACGGAGCCGACACCGACACCGCCCCCGGTAATTCATGTTCTCGAATAGGATGTGAACGATACCCGGAAGCCCTGACACAAAAAATGGATGCCTTCCTGCAATTTACAGGGGCATCCATTTTGTTTTCTCGCCTTCGGTCGGCTTTTTTATTCTCTTAATATTCCGACTCCCTTAACTTCTTCTCAGCATACTCCACCTGCACGCCTTCGGTAATGCCCCAGTCCTCCTTTAAAATTCGGACATAGGTATTCCACGCCTTTGTGGAAAGCGCGGTATCTCCCGCAATCTCTCCGATCTGGGCGATGGCCATGGCCGCATCCGTATAGCGAGGCGCCTCCTGTACCTCCATACACTTCTCATAGCAGGCAACCGCCTCCTGATACCGGCAGGCTCTTGCATACATGTCACCGGCACTGTTCCAAACCAGCCAATCTTGCGGTCTCGCCTTCGTCAACTCTTCCATCCGGGCAAGTGCTTTCTCCTGCTTTCCTCGTCCCCATAACAGCTTTATACGATAAAGCTCAATCCGACAACCATCCTCTGATTCCACATCCTCACAACACTTTTCCGTAAGATTCTCCAGACGCTCAATGGCCTCTTCCGCTTCCTCAAGGCGACCTACGTGAATCAGTTCCTCGATATACCACTGCAACGCCGCTCCGGAGTCCGGATGCTTCTCCAAAAACTCCTTATAATACAAAATCCGCTCTGCCTGATTGTCCAGATTCCAATCCCCGATAAAGCCCTGCTGCGCCTCATTCAGATTCGCATGGTTGTTGTGATTCTCCGGGAAACGCTCCAGTGCTTCCTTGGCATAATATTCCGCCTTTCTCCGATATTCTCCCGCCTTCCGATTATATAACGCCGGCAAAAGCTGCAAACAATATTCCTCGTTCCTTTGCTGCGCCAATTGGGAAAGCAGAAAGTTCTGGGCATATTCCAAATCATTCTCGTCAATGGTTTCCTGCAAAGACACCATATTCTGAATCCGAGCAAGATGCTTCTCGTCCGTAATATCAAACAACTCGTCAATCGTCACGCCGAAATAAACCGAAATCTCCGGGAGTAACGTAATATCCGGTAGTGTCAAACCGGTCTCCCATTTGCTGACCGCCTGGGAAGAAATATTTAACGCCGCTGCCATCTGCTCCTGAGTGGCAGCCTTTTTCATCCGCAGTTCCCTGCATTTCTTTGCAAAATTCATAGTAACCTCCGTTTCCTTCACTTATCTATTCTATCAATCATTTTCTAACGGTACCGTTGTAAGCTTACAGGCTCATTATAGCATGCAGCTCACAAAAAACAATGTCCGGGCAAGTGAGAGGAGACAACCGGCGGTTGGAAATACAAAAACAATGCCCTTGCAAAGAAATACTCTCCCTGCAAGGGCAACGCACATTATAACCGATTTCTACACTGTTCCGCCAATCTCCGCGGCTCCTCTGTTTCCGCCTCGTACCCTCTTTCCTCTAACCACGCGCTCAACGACATCCATACATCATACGCCTTTTGATACTCTCCCAGCTCTTCGTAACAGAAGCCCTTTGACCACAGCACCGCTGTCATTTCGGGATCCAACGCAAACGCCTTATCCCAACAAACAAAGGCGTCCTCATAGTTTCCCAACCGCTTGTACAGATCTCCTCCGTAGGCATAAAGCAACGCCCGGTCCGAAAACTCCCTTTCCGCTTTCCGAAATACCTCTAAGGCTTTCTGATTTTCATCGGCATACAGATACGCCACAAGCAAATTAATATGGGAGTAAAAATCATGGGGTTGCTCCGTAAACTTCGCTTTCTGCTCTTCAATATTCTTTTCAGTTTCACCTACCTGAGAACGTAATAACATCCGCTGCCGTTCAATCTGATGATAAACTTCCGGGGCACTACTCTCACCCATGGCAAGTCCTTTCTCAAACAACCGAAGTGCTGCCTCCTTGCAATCCGCCATATGATACTGATATAAAATCCCGTACAAACGCAAATCGTTCATGGTGTAAGTCCGGCTCTTTATCAGCTTGTCATATTCCCACTCCGCATTGTAAAAATCACGGAGATCCCGGCTTGCTTCATACACGGACAATAGCCTCGCGGCATAGTTTTCATATACAACCGATTGCTCTCTGTACAAATCATCCACGGTCACACAGTACAACCTAGCGATTTCCGGCAGCATCATCACATCCGGCATGGTAGAACCGCACTCCCAACGGGAAAGGGATTTCGGTGAAATGTTCAGTAACTGCGCCGCCTGCTCCTGAGTATAATTTTTCTCAACCCGCAAGCGTTTTAAGTTCTCTCCAAAAGTATTTTTCATAGGATTCACCTTCCTCTATTATTGACTTATCAGCTGATAATCCTATTATAAGGGAAAAGGAGAGAATACGCCACCTCTCGGATTGAGGGGAGCTTCTCGTTTTCTGAGAATTCCTAAATAAATATATTGTCATCTCATCCCTCTTATGTTCACACAAATACCATAATCTTCTGTTACACTATATGTAGAACAAACGTAACGATACTTATGTACAGGAGGCTTTTATGATTTCACTACGCTTAATGGAAGATACTATGGACGATTATACTGCACTACGCAGTTGGTTTTTAGAGCCCGAGTTACAAAAATGGGTTTGGTGTGACGAAGAAGGAGAACCACCGGTTTCCTTGGAACGGGTCATCGAAAAATATGGTCCGAGAGTAAAGAATCCCACCGATGTATTCCCATATTTCATTTTACGGGACGGCGAACCCATTGGTTTTATTCAATATTATTTCAGTAATGCCACTACCATCGGTCTTGATATGTGGATCGGTATTTTAAAAGAACGAAGCAATGGCTACGGCACTGAAGCATTAAAGCAGATGGTTCAAGTTATTCATGAAAAACACCCGCAAGTCAAAGAAGTTTTTATCGACCCGGACTTTGACAATATCGCTGCTATCAAGTGCTACTTAAAAGCAGGTTTTCAGGATACCGGAGAAACCATTTGGGATGACGGTGATGAATGTATGCTGTTAAAGATTTGCTTTGACGAAACCCCCATATTATACGATTCTCACCTACATACTACCATGTCGGTTGATTCCGATTTGGAAGTGGCTGATGCAATTCGCATTGCAAAGGAAAAGAATATCGGAATTGTAGTCACCGACCATATGGATTGGGATTTCCCGATTCCTTATCCTGATTTTCGTGTAGACCTTGAGCTGTTTTTTAAAGAGTATTCTCCTCTTCGAAGTAATACTGTCCTATTAGGAATCGAACTGGGAATGACCGAAAAAAGCATCGAAAAAAACCGTTCCATCGTCGAAGAATATGACTTTGATTTCGTTCTAGGGTCTGTACATGTTTTGTATGGCAAGGAAGTGGACGAAGAATTATTTCATGAACTGGATGAAGCTGATGTATACCGTGACTACCTTGCCACTTGTAATCAACTGGCAAAGGAACTGCATATCGATTCTTTTGCGCACATCGACTATCCGTTACGTT
>JAFTPY010000127.1 GCA_017463035.1 Lachnospiraceae bacterium | reverse complement strand
GTGCAGTTGATTAAGGAACGGTTGGCGGAAGAAATAGTAGAAATGAGGAGAAAGAAATGAAAAAGTTAGCAGTCATGTTCCCTGGCGTAGGTTACACTATGGATTTTCCGCTCTTGTACTACGCAAGTTTTTTATACGAGGCAAAGGGATACGAACAAATTCATATGAAATACAACAGCATTCTTTTCGACCCGGATTTGACGAAGGAAGAAAAGACACTGAAAGCGAGAGAATACATATGGGAAAAGGTAAAGGATATCGATTTTTCCGCATACGATGAGGTTGTGTTTTTGTCCAAAAGTTTCGGGACCGCGGAAGCTGGGTATCTGGCGGAAAAGCTGGAAATAAATCCGGTACAAATTTATCTGACCCCTGTTCCGAGGGCACTGCCGCATATCAAGGAGGCAGATACTGTGGTCATTGGAACCGCAGACGAAGTGTACCCGGAGTGTAAGGCGCATTTTGACGAACATGGGATACAGCCGATGTACATAGAGGGAGCGGATCACTCCTTGGAAGTGGAAGGAAAGCCCTTTGAGAGTCTGGAGATACTGCGGGATGTGATGCGGTATATTGAACGGTAAGGGAGAAGGTTTGTCGAAATCGGAGAATGAGAGGATGGCAGAGGAGGAACTTATTATGGTTTCGAAACAGAGCAATAACATCATTTCAAAAATACATCGTCTGGTAACGAACGAATATGGCGAGAACTACTGGTTTAACGGTTGTGCAAAATATGTAATGGAGTGTTTTGGGGAATCTGATTTTGATTATGAGTTTTTTGCGGGAATGACAGGGGATGTGTTCACGCAGCATTATACGTATAACGGGTTTCGTGGTGAAGGTGTCAGCGGATATATGTTTACGGAGAGCCGGTCCATGTATTTGCACGAAACGGAGGAGTGTTTTGAACTGCGGGACGGGAAAACCGGCTTTTTTGAACGTATTTTTGAATCGTGTGGCTACTTAAGTACAGTTGTCACTGGAGATGAACTTTGTAAAAATACAGAGATGTACATGAAGATGTTGATGGCATCTATTGATAAGGGAATACCCGTGATTTCCTGGGGGATGAGCGGAGCGCGTATCTGTGTTTTTGTGGGTTATGAGGAATACGGAAAAACGCTGTTATATATTACCGGAAACAGTAACTATCCGGTACGTATTTCTCTTGAAGCGGCATTAAGAACCGAGATAAAAAGACTTGATACCACAATAGGATGGATTTTTGTTGATAAGAAAATGGATGTTTGCTTGTTGGCGGAGCTATATCGCGAAAGAATCAGAACGCTCCCGAAGCTGTTATGTACCAAAACGGAGAAATACTGCTTTGGTGCCAGTGCATTCCGGGCGTGGGCAGATGATATTGAAAATGGAAAGTTCGATAATGTAAAGCCGGAAGAATTTGACATATGGACGAGTTATACGGCATATGTTTGCGCTCTGGCAACAAACGGAAGCTGCTGCTATTCGTTTTTAGAACGGGCACAGAAACTGAATCCGGATATGACCTTTTTAGGAGAGGTGAGTCGCCTTTACAGACGCTGTGGGGACATGTGGGAGAACGATAACGGCGAGGATTTGGAAGCAATTGGCGGTGGATTTAATGTGACGCTGGAAGTCTTACAGGATAAACGACGGAGAAAGAAAATCGTGGCAAAGCTACGGGAGTTTGCTAATGTGACCGATGAGATTGTGCAAGTGTTAAAGCAAGGGGTAGAAAAGTGTTGTAAAAAAATCTGAACTATGTTTATTGATACGGAATGAAAGCGAGGGGGAAATAGGATGAAACCGTGTGATGATTATTTTGAAAAAGAGCAGTCGGAAAGAAAAAAGGTGAAACCGCAAGCAGAAGAGGAAATCAATGCCTTGCTAACTAATGAAAGACAGCAAAAAGCCTTGGATTTTGTGTCGTACGTAAAGTCACTGCGAATGACACCACAATGGACTTCCGCAAATTCCTGGGCTGTTTCCTACAAAGGGAAACGGGTATGTTATATCAAGCTTGTTACGAGACAGGGGGAGAATGCTTGGTACATAAGGCCGGCGGTGCGGTATGATGAGGAGCTGAGAAGGTTTTGTCGAGAAAAATGCTTAGAAGAGGTGATGCTGGCAAATGTGCATTTTTGTGTTGGTTGCGGTAAGTGTAAACCGGGTACGAATGTGACATTTTTTGATAAAGAACTGAAGCATGTGTGCAGTTCTCCGATAGACTTTGAGTTTCATAATCCAAATACAGAGGCACTGGAATGCGCGAAAAAGTTGGTGGAATATCGAAGAGCGGAGATTGGTTGTAAATAATATCGTCAGAGAGGAGAGACTCATGAAACAGATTAAAATTGTTCCTTTTCCATGCGGTGCAGAGTCAAACGGTTTTATTGCAGCTTTGGCATCTGCTGTCCTTCCTTGTCTCGGAATTGATGCTGAGACACCGTATTGGTGTTCACCGAAAGGAAGTCACTGCATCCACTGTAGCGACTGTGATATGGTGCAAAAACATCAGGAAATGCTATACCATGTTCTCCTTTCGGTAAGCGGACTGGCATTTGCCTTTGACTATCCTGAGGATGACGGTGTTGGGTTCCACACCATACCGAATATCCCTATCGGTTGGCGGTGGGATGAACAATTTGTAGCGGAGTTAATGGATATCGCTGGGGTGTCCTTTCGCCGATATCGTAGCCAATCTATTACAGAGATGTACGAAAAAATCAGAGAAACCATTGACGCAGGATACACCGCTGTTTGTGCCAATACCCAAAACCGGACAGAGGAGATGGCGTGGTCGTGTTGCTGGAATGCGGTTTGCGGATACACGGACGACGGTATTTGTGTCATGCAGCACGGTGGTGCACTGGTGACGGAAACCGATCATATATATGACGACTGGATTCTAATCACGGGAAAAACGGAACCAAAACAGAGTTATCGGGATGTGCTGGAACGGATTTACAGAGTTCTCAGTGATGCATCTCATGATGCACTGGAGCAGGAGATTTACGATAATCTCTCTACGGTCACGTCAGAAAACGCTGTGGGACTGGCATACAAAATGATGGGCATCAACGGTGTTCTCACCGAGACTCGGTGGCATGCGGCGGAGGCGTTTTGTTCCTGTGACAATCTGCTGTCTTCCTTGATGGGTGATGATGCGATAAAAAAGAAACTGGGTGACTTGTTTTTTAAGCGCTATATTGCCGATGGTAACAACGAAACTCATGGCATCGGTTGGAAGATTTGGGACACATTGCACGTTGGACCGGATGCGGGATATATGCCGACGGAGGACTCCTTTGTGCTGATTCAGCAGCCGAAGGTGCAGGAAGAGCTGAAGCGACTATATAAAATCGTATTTGACAATGACCGTGCGGTGGCTGAGGGGATTCGGAAGGTGCTGGAAAGATGACCGAAAAGAATCTGATGCAATTAACATGGATCTTATGAAAGAGGATGAGATTCATAATAAGTTGTAAACGGGATACGACGATATAGAGGCGGGTGCGGTGTAGGATGCAGTGAGCTCGTTTGCTCAGTTTAGGAGGAATCAAAAGCGTG
>JAFTPY010000126.1 GCA_017463035.1 Lachnospiraceae bacterium | reverse complement strand
GTCAAACTCCTTCCAGCCCTCCTCTGTCTTTCCGTCTCCGAACAGACATGCCGCAAGAACAAACTGTTTGTAGGCGTAAAATAATGCCCAACCGTCCGGCGGTGTGGTGCCGTCACCAAAGGAGGCAAGAATTTTAAGTACACCTCGGTGATATTCCGCTTTGCGAGTCGGTCCCAAATCATCCGGGAAACGGCGATCCAACTGCGTGGCAAAGTTTTCAAAGGCCTCGATACTTTGATGGAGATACGCTTTTATCCAGTCACCGTTGACGATGTAACGGGACACGAGGCACCCCCTGCGGGTATATTCGGAAGTCCAGGAGCAACGGTCCAGCCACTGATCCAAATCATCTTCCGGACAGATGCAAATAACATTTCCCACAGCGCCCTCGTGGAAGCTGGTTCCCTTCAAACGCTCGTACAGCTTTACCATGGTCGGCAGATAGATGGCAGTTTTATCCTTGTTTACCAGCAGGTAATTTTTCATGATATCCTGTAGGATAAAGGCAAAGCGGTCATTGTCCGGGTACTTGTGGTAATATTCTTCTACAAATTGTAACTGCTCCAGACTTCCGAATTCTAATTCGTTCAGCTTGTCATAAAACCGTTGCTGATCCGCGTCCTTGGAGTCTACATCGTTGGAGAGGAGCTTGTCGATGCTGATACCGAAATAATTGGCAATGGTCGGGAGCAGCTCCATGTCCGGATAACATACACCCAGCTCCCAACGGGACACGGACTGGTAGGATACGCCTAAAATATCTGCTAAAGTCTCCTGAGTAATTCTTTTTTCCTTGCGAAGTGTTTTTAATTGTTCACCGATATAAAGTTTCATAGAAATTCCTTCTTTCCTTCAAAAATTTGAAGTAGCGCTTCTTCTTGTTTGTATTGTATCAAGTTTTTTGTGGGGATACAACCTCTCGTTTTGTGAGAAAGGTTCACGGGGAGAGTGAGAAAAGAGGCAAAAAGTTTATATGCCGCAATACTACTGAATAGTCTACACTTTTCCCTTCTTTCTGCCGATATAGTAGATAAGACAATTTCTGTGGGAAACGGAGTTCCCGCAAGCTTTGAATCCGGTGAAAGGTTGTTCTTTCCCGTGTTTGCAAAGGAGGGCGGAACTATGAGTAGTGTAAGCAACAATATGTCGAGTTATCTTCATACCTACGAGGCCTATCGGATTCCGAAAGGGCATGAGGCTCTGGAGGCGAAGAATGCGGAGCTTATCAAGACCGAAGAGGGCAGTGAACTGATTTTGACGGAGGCGTCAAGAAAGCAGTTAATTAAAGACCGGCAAAAGTATGGTGAGAT
Organism: Lachnospiraceae bacterium; assembly: GCA_017463035.1. Classification (GTDB taxonomy): domain Bacteria; phylum Bacillota; class Clostridia; order Lachnospirales; family Lachnospiraceae; genus SIG307. Next base: position 6,649 of record JAFTPY010000126.1, on the reverse strand, counting down.
GTTAATGGCGGAGGCAAATATGGCGGCGGAGAAGACCCAGATGGCAGCCAGAGAGAAGCAGGCGCAGGACGAGGCTAAAATTATGGCGGTGGTCCGTGCCATGTCAAAGGGAGACATTGTTCCGCCAAGTGACGAGAAAAAGGTCATGGAGTATGACGGTGATTTGTATCAGGCGGCAAAGATGGCCCAGACCATAGCCATGCAGGCGGAACGCCATAAGAAAGAATCTTTGTGGGACGAAGAGGAAGAAGAGGAGTTCCGCAAGAAGATGGATAAGCTTTGTGAGGAGTCTAATGAACTGGCGTCAAGCCTGGGCGAGAAGTCCGCGGAGTTTGCCAAGGCCCAGGAGGCCCATGTGGTGGAAGTGGACATGGGCAATGTAGATCTGTCTAAGGTTCAGTATTTTGTTAAGTATTCCGGCAATGTGGGCGGAGCGATTTTGGATATGTCAGTATAAGTAAATTATGAATGAAGAAGCAAAGAATGTAGGAGGAGAGTAAAATGAAAAATCAGAGAATTTGTCCGAAGTGTAACGGGAGTGATATTGTAATCGTGGATGGTTATTGCGGACCTTACGGCACCGTGAATAATATCATGACCGGGGCTACGATTTTTTCGTCGGCAAGAGTAGACCGTTATATTTGTTGCAGTTGCGGATATAGCGAAGAGTGGATTAACAGAGAAGATATTGAGAAGGTGAAGGGATCCAAGAAGTCCCACAGATAAGTGATATAGCGTGTATGATTTCGGCAAAAATCGAAGATACTGAATGAAAAGAGACTGTCAAATGGTAGTCTCTTTTTTTCTGTAAGCATAGTTGGCATAGTGTTGATGAGATAAGTGACACTTATGCAGGTTCATATAGCCATGATTGAGGAGGTTTCATGTGCACGGCAATCGCTTATAAAACCAAAGACCACTACTTTGGACGAACTTTGGACTTAGAATATACCTATGATGAACAGGTAACGGTAACACCGCGAAACTATGAGTTTCGCTTTCGAACAAAGCAGTCTCTCAAAAACCACTATGCCATCATCGGTATGGCCACGGTGGCGGACAAGTATCCTTTGTATTACGAAGCTACAAACGAATACGGTCTTTCCATGGCCGGGCTTAATTTTCCGGAGAACGCGCATTATTTTCCGGTTACGGAGGGGAAAGACAACATTGCGCCCTTCGAGTTTATTCCGTGGATTTTATCGCAGTGTAGGGATTTGACGGAAACAAGAGGTTTGCTTGAGAAAATCAATCTTTGTAATATTGATTTCAGTGATAAGTTTCCTCTTTCTCCTCTTCACTGGATGATTGCCGGCAAAGAGGGAGCGATTACGGTGGAAGCCATGGCAGGCGGACTTCACGTCTATGAAAATCCGGTTGGGGTCTTGACCAATAATCCAACCTTTGATTATCACATGACCCATCTGTGTGACTATATCAATCTTACGCCAAAGACCCCGGAGAACCGCTTTGGCGCTCCGGCACTAACAACCTATAGCAGAGGCATGGGCGGTATCGGGCTTCCGGGGGATTTGTCTTCCGCTTCCCGGTTTGTACGGGCAGCCTTTGTGAAGTTGAATTCCGTGTCGGGAGAGAGTGAAAACGAAAGCATCAGCCAGTTTTTTCATATTTTGGGCGCAGTGGAGCAACAACGGGGCTGTGCGAGGTTGCCGGACGGAAGCTATGAGATTACCGCTTATACATCCTGTATGAATACGGATAAGGGGATTTATTATTACACTACCTACGAAAACCGTTGTATCAGTGCCGTAGACATGCATCGATGCGATTTGGAAGGGGAGAAACTTTACACATATCTGTTAATCAAGACGCAGAAAGTAAAGTGGCAAAATTGAACGTTCCGGTGCCACTATAATTTCGGTATTGACGAAGCATCCCTCCTGGAGTATAATCCCGTTTGGGATTATACACGGAGGTGTCAAATGCAGAAGGAAACACTAACTTTACTCAATGAGGTAAACCGGGCGATTATTAAATTCAGAGGAATTTATTCCAAGTGGTCGAAGCTTCACGGAATCAGTTATCATGAAATGCTTGTGCTGTATACGATTCGTGAAAAGGGATTTTGCACACAAAAACAAATCTGTGACAGTTATATTCTTCCGAGACAGACTATGAATAATGTGATTACGGGAATGCGAAAGAACGGATTGCTAAAGCTGAGCAGCGAGTATTCCAAAGGCCGTGAGAAAGCGTTTGTGTTATCTGCGAAGGGAGAACTCTATGCTGAGCCGTTTTTGATATCTCTGGATACTGTGGAGTCGGATGCGGTGAAACTATTGGGAGCAGATAAATTGCAGGCGTTAACCGACTTATTACTGGAATATGACGAGGCGTTAAGTAAAGCCTTGGAAGAGAAGAGGGACTTGTAGTATGGATGCGGCAGAGTTTTTCGGGAAAGAAAAGGTAAGTAAGGTATTATTTAAACTGGCTCCGCCGGTGATGCTGGCGCAGTTGATACAGGCACTTTATAATATTGTGGACAGCTTGTTTGTGGGGCGGTATTCCGAGACCGGCCTTACCGCACTTTCCATTGTGTATCCCCTTCAGCTTCTGATGATTGCACTGGCGGTGGGGACCGGAGTGGGAATCAATACGGTCATGGCGGCAAAGCTGGGCCTGGGAAATAAGAAAGAAGCAGAAGAGTATGCCGGTGTGGGGACTCCTCTTGCGGTGGTATTGTGGGCTTTGTTTGCCCTGATTTGTTGGCTTATTATGCCGGCCTATGCCAAAATGTCTACGGACTCCGAGGCGGTGATAAAGGATGTCATTACCTACGGAAGAATTGTTTGCGTATTCAGCTTCGGATTGTTTTTGGAAAGCATCTGGACAAAGGTGTTGCAGGCGGAAGGTGATATGAAAACGCCGACAGTGGCGCAGATTGCCGGAGCAATTACCAATATTGTATTAGATCCGCTCTTGATTTTCGGGATGTTCGGACTGCCGGAGTTTGGAATTGCGGGAGCTGCTATAGCAACCGTAGCGGGCCAGGTAGTAGCGGCACTGGTGGTATGGCGGAAGGGATTCCGAAAGTCTCCGGCAAAGCGGGTCTATCCGCATCATGTGGCGAAAATCTTCTGTCTCGGTATTCCGAATATTTTAATGCAATCGGCGTATACCTTTTACATACTCGGACTGAATCTGATACTGGCAACCTTTTCCGACCAGGCGGTAACGGCACTGGGCCTGTATTATAAATGGCAAAGCTTTTTCTTTATTCCGCTGAGTGCAATGCAGACCTGTATTGTGCCGGTGGTCAGCTTTAATTTTGCGGCGGGAAATATCGAGCGTTGTAAAAGAACGCTTCGGACCGCAATCGGTTTCGGACTTGCGTTAATGGCGTTGGGAACACTTTGTTTTGTGTTAATTCCGGAGCAGATGCTTCGTGTATTTACATCGGATGCATTGGTGATTGAAATCGGAACGGTGGGCTTTCGTTTTGTAGGTGTCAGTTTTTTACCGATGGTAACATCCTTGATTTTTCCGGTATTCTTTCAGGCGGTGGGCTATGGGTTAAAGAGTGCGCTTCTTACGGTCGTCCGGACCGTGGTGCTGTTTGTGCCGTTAGGGTATCTTTTTTCCAGGTTGGGACTTAATTGGTTCTGGATGACCTATCCGGTAACAGAGGTAATTACCAGTACGGTGGGAGCAATCTTTTACCGGCAGTTTCTTGCAAGGAACCGGGGGCGGGTGTATAATAAATGAGGATGAAAAAGCGAATATAACATGTAGGAAGTGTCGGATATGAGAGCAGAAAGAAGTTTATCGAAAATTGATTTTTCCAAAGGACCGGTCTGGAGGTGTATTGTGGCACAGGCGGTACCGCTTACCATTGCCCAATTGGTACAGCTTCTGTACAATGTGGTGGACCGGATTTACTTGGGACATATGGGGGACGGCGATAGCCTTGCATTAACAGGCGTGGGGCTGACCTTTCCGGTGATTACACTTATTATGGCATTTACGGCGTTGTTCGGAAACGGCGGAGTGCCTTTGTTTGCCATGGCACGAGGACGGGGAGAAGATGAAGAAGCAGGGAAAATCCTCGGTAATTCCTTTGCGTTGCTGTTGGTCAGTTCTGTATTCCTAATGATAGCGGGGTATGTGTTTCACAAGCCGATTTTGTATGCGTTCGGTGCCAGTGATGAGTCTTTTGTATATGCAAGCAAGTATTTGAAAATTTACTTAATCGGTACGGTATGTTCCATGATATCCACGGGATTAAACGGCTATATTAACGCCCAGGGCTTCCCGCGTATCGGGATGTATTCGATTGTTATCGGAGCGGTAGCCAATATTGTGTTGGATCCGTTGTTTATTTTTGCGTTTGACATGGGAGTGGCCGGTGCGGCACTGGCTACGATTATCAGTCAGGCACTTTCGGCAATTTGGATTCTGCGCTTTTTGTTCGGAAAGAAGGTTGCGGTTGCGCTTCGGACACAAAATATCAGAATCAGCAAACGAATTACAAAAGAGATTTGTAAATTAGGAACGGCCAATTTTATTATGCAGGGAACTACCTGTGCAGTGCAGGTGGCGTGTAATTCCACACTGCAAAGTTATGGTGGCGATACCTATGTGGGTATCATGACAGTGACCAATTCCATTCGTGAAATCGTGATGCTTCCGGTGTTTGGTATCGTAAACGGAGCCCAGCCGGTTATTAGCTTTAATTACGGAGCAAAGGCCTACAAAAGAGCAAAATCCGCAGTACGGTTTAATACATGGGTAGGTGCGGCGTATACGATGGTTGCCTGGATTTTGATTCTGTTATTTCCGCGGTTCTGGTTCGGGATTTTCTCGGATAAGGCGGAACTGATAGAGCCTGGCATCGAGATGCTAAAGACCTATTTCTTCGGTTTTGTGTTTATGGCACTGCAATTTGCGGGACAATCGGTATTTCAGGCGGTTGGAGATGCAAAGCATGCAATATTTTTCTCGTTGTTACGGAAGGCGATTATTGTGGTGCCGTTGACTTTGGTGTTGCCGATGGTTGGTTTCGGAGTAAAGGGAGTCTTTATGGCAGAGCCGATATCTAATGTGATTGGCGGTATTGCATGCTATCTGACCATGCGGCTGACGATTTACCGAAGGTTGGAAAAGGCAGAATAAAGCAGACGGAAAACCGGTTCCCGGAAAGCGGGACTATGTGAGAAGGAGGATACTTATGGAGCTTTGGGACGTTTACGATAAGGACAGAATCAAAACAGGAAAAACAATGGTGCGAGGGGCAGAGTTTGAGCCGGACTGTTACCATATGGTGGTGCATGTCTGTATTTTCAATGCTAAGGGCGAAATGCTGATTCAGCAAAGACAGCCCTTTAAAGAAGGGTTCCCGAACCTGTGGGACATTACCGTAGGCGGCAGTGCTACCATGGGAGATTCCAGTCAGGATGCCGCAGAACGGGAAGTGTTTGAGGAAATCGGTCTGAAGCTTGATTTACAGCAGGTGCGTCCGCATCTGACCGTAAACTTCGATCGGGGCTTTGATGACATTTATTTGATTGAAAAGGAAGTGGATATCGATACATTGACCCTTCAGGAGTCGGAGGTGCAGCGGGTAAAGTGGGCGACCATAGAAGAGATATTTGCGCTTCTTGACAGTGGGGAGTTTATACCGTATTACAAGTCCTTGATACAGCTACTGTTTGATACGAGGAAGAAGTACGGAGCCCATGAGAGAGGGTAAAAGGAGGTTCTTATGCATAGCGAATTAATTTCCCTATTTCGTCGGAACTTCCCGTTTATTGTGCGGGAAGACGCGACGGTACGGAGGATTCTCGGAAATAAAGATTGTAAAGTGATAGAAAAACGCAACGAACAAAACACGTTAATCGGCGCTACTGTAATACATAATAATACAATTCTTATGCTTTGTGTGGATAAGGAGTACCGGAACCGGGGCATCGGTTCAGAACTGCTTTCCAAAGCAGAACAAGCAATCGAGGAATCCGGCTATGAGGAAGTAACGGTAGGGGCCGGTTACGATTACCTGATGCCGGGAGTGCCTACAAGTAAAAAGTACGTGGATGCGGTAAATGAGCGTTTGTATGAGGGGCTGGATGATTCCGCAAGTGCTTTCTTTGAAAAACGTGGTTATATCCATTCCTGGGACTGTAATTGTTTTGATATGCGCTTTCCTTTGTCGGAGTTTACAAAGGACGAATACAGGGTAGGAGATACGATAGACGGCATTTGTTACCGGTTTGCAAGGGAACATGATGCCCAGAGTGTGTTTGCGTGTACGGACGTGGCATACGAGGAGTTCACGCAGTATTATAAAAACGATGAGTTATACCGGGGGGATGGAGCACAGAATCCGAAGGTGCTGCTTGCGACGGACGGTGACGAGGTGGTAGGGACATTGTTTGTGAATCTGGAAACGGAAGGCGTCGGTATCGGCAGCGTGGGCTGTACCACCGTAAAACCGAGTCATCAGGGACGGCACATCGGCGTTAATATGGTTACTGTCGGGACGAAGTATCTGAAGGATGCCGGCATGAAGGAGGCGTACCTTGGGTATACCTACACCGGACTGGATCACATGTACGGATATGCGGGATATAAGGTATGTATATATTATATGATGGCAAAGAAAGCAAGATAGTAAAAATGCCTTGCTTATTTT
>JAFTPY010000125.1 GCA_017463035.1 Lachnospiraceae bacterium | reverse complement strand
GGCTGCTCCGGCTTCTCTGTCATATCCAAAACAGAATCATCCGCATCTATCGTCACAACGCCGCACTTTTTCAGCTTCGCCTCCGACTCCTCGTAGTAACGCATAATACAGGAGGTTCCCTTCTCCTTTGCATAGGAAATAAACTTCGTCAGGGAAAAATCCAACACATTGTCCCCGGCAATCACCAACATCTCGTCATCCAGCTCCAACTTGTCCATGGCAAACTGAATATCCTTTACCGCACCGAGACGTGTCTCGTTGCTCTCCGTCCCGTCGTCCACTACGGTAATCTTCTGCTGCTTCTCCTTCGCCCAGGCATCAAAATGGTGAGCAAACTTATGATTGGAAATCACCACATACTCATCCACCAGCCCTAACGTATCAATATCATCAATCAGCCAGTCCAAAATCGTCTTTTCCCCCACCTTAAGAAGCGGCTTCGGAAAATTCTCCGTCAACGGATACAACCGCGTTGCATAGCCCGCGGCAAGAATCAAACATTTCATGGTACATTACCTGCCTTTCAAAACATCGATAAACCGCCTGTCCAATCAGACAAAACTGTCGGGCAGCACCTACAGGTGCACCCCGTCCGCGCTGTGGCAGACGTGAATAGAAAACTTCCCTTCCAAGTGAGTGAAAACTTTTAAGTACTCCCTTGTAATCTTCTCGGAAATACTGTCTATATACTCCGGATTCACAATCGCCATACAGCAGCCCTTAAATCCCGCGCCCGAAAAACGACCGCCGTAAATCCCTTCCGTCTCTGCCATCAACTCGTACAGCTTAATTAATTCCGGCGACCCGGTTTCCCAATTATCAATGGAGCTGCGGCCGGATGCAAAGGACAAACGTCCGAACTCCTCAATATCGCCTTTCCGCCAAGCTTCGGCGCCCGCAACCACACGGTCATACTCCGTATACCAGTGCTCCGAACGCTTCCGCCAGTTCTCCGGCAGCTTGTCCTTATACTGTTCAAACACCTCTCTCGGTACATCCCGGAGATTTGTCTCCTCAAACTTTCCGTAATCAAGCCCTGCATACGCCTTTAATGCATAGGCCGCCGACCGTGCTTCATCCACGCGCATATTAAACTTCGATCCGGCAAGGCTTCGCTCCACCCCCGAGAACAAAATCAAAAAAGCATAGGGTTTCATGGTCTCCGGGGTCGGAATCAACTCATAAGAGTCATCCTTCGTGTCAAGAAAAAGTAGCTTTCCCTTCCGGCAGTACACCTCACAGGATTGGTCAAGCTTTCCGCAGGACACACCCACATACGCATTCTCTGCCTCCTTAGAAATCAAAATCATCTCCTGTGCGGACAAAACAATCCCGTTCAGCTTGCAAAGCGCCGACAAAAAGGTAATAATCACCGCTGCCGAAGAGGAAAGACCTCCGATCGGAAGTTCTCCGTCAATCACCGCACAAATACCGACCCGTAACGGATATCGATTATTCAGTGCAATGGTCGCACCGCGCAAATGATCCGCCCAGTCATTTTCCTTCTCCTTCGGTGTATTACTCACATGCCACTGGGCACGCTTCGGAAACTGCAGACTTGCAATCTCCACCACACCGTTCTGCTTCGGTCCGTAAGCAATATGAATTCCCTTATCAATGGCAAATCCGGTAATTTTTCCGAGATTGTGATCACTGTGGGCACCGATGGGACAAATACGATAAGGAGTAAACGCGGTATCCGCAGGCATCTTCTTATACTTATTCCGAAACGCCTCTATCACGCGGACTCCGGCACCGGACGCCGTATAAGAAACCGTTGTCACCTCCGTACCGAATACATCCTCCGTCCGTTTCCTGGCTTCCTTTGTTCTGCCGTCCGGCGGCAGCTTACAATCTCCCGGAATCAACCAGACCTTTCCTTCCTTCTTCGCACCCGGAATCCTTCCGTCTCTCGCCAGCGCCGTCACCTTACGCTCCGGCACATCCCAACGCAATGCAGCTTCTGCTACCTCTATGTACTCCATAAAAAACTCCTTTATCGGACAAAATAAACAAAAAAGAAACAAACAAAGTGTAACATAAGCGAACAGAAAAGTCAACTTATATCATGACATTTTAAATGATTAATCACGATACAAATTGACTTTTGGAACAAATCATTTATTACCATTCCGGATATAAACCCAAAGCAAAATCATCCGCCAACCCGCTCTCCATGCGCCTTCCCGTCACTTCCGGTCTAAAAAACCCTTGTGCAACATAAACAAAAATCCGTAGAAACTTTCAGTAAACATCACAAGTCGAATTTCGTTGAACTTCCACTCACAACCATGTTATAATATATCCATAACAGAGCCGTGCCCTTCCGACACAGCGCGCGTGTCGAGGCATAAAAATTGCTCTGTATCTTCGGCAAGATTCCGCCGAAAGTTTCACATTTATAAAGCAGATAGGAGAAGACAAGATATTTGCCTTGCATTTTCCTCCAGATGCCCCTATAATAAAGGCAAAGGAATGTGTGCTTCTTTCTGCGACACCTTAGGGAAGGAGACTATATGCAACAAAAGACACACATTGCAAACGTACTGGAACGTAACAACTACAAAGACCGGTATGACACACAGGCAAAACAAATCCTCAGCGACAAAACGGTTCTTTCGTGGATTCTAAAATACACCACATCGGAATTTAAGGACTATCCGATAGAGCTGATACGGACCTGCATCGAAGGAGAACCGGAAGTAGGCACCCATCGGGTATTCCCGAGCCTGGCCCCGGATACTTCCAAAGAACCGGGAAGCTCCGGTCTGATTCCACAAAATAGTAAAGCTTCCCCGGAAGCCATTACCGGGCTGGACACCGTGGATAAAGTACCCGGAGAGGGCGAAATCACCTACGATGTACGCTTCACTGTACTTACACCTACCACAGAACGTATCAAGCTGATTATCAACGTGGAAAGTCAGAAAAAATTCAACCCGGGTTATGACATCGTGACCCGCGGTATTTTCTACTGTACGCGCATGGTAGCGGCACAGAAGGAAACTGAATTCACCGGTTCTGATTACGATTCCATCAAGAAGGTGTACTCCATCTGGATTAGTATGGAAAATCCACCGTATGCCCAGCATACCATTACATCCTACCGGATGAGCAAGCACCCGCTTTACGGAAGCCTGCCAAAGAAAAAGCGCTACGATTTGCTGGAATTGGTTCTGGTTTGTCTGGGGACTTCGGAAGCCGAAAACAAAGGGAATGAACTGCACGGTCTGTTGGACACCTTGTTTTCTCCAGAATTAGCACCACAGGAAAAAGAAGCTATCTTATATAACGACTACCATATCGAAACCACTGTTGAAATGGAAGGAGGGCTACGCGAAATGTGTAACTTAAGTGATTTAATCGAAGAGAGAGGTATTGAGAAAGGCATTGCACAAGGGATCGAACAAGGCGACCGCCTTCGTTTACTCTCCCTAATCCAAAAGAAACTCGTCAAGGGCAAGTCCTTAGAGCAAATTGCGGATGAGCTGGAAGAGACCGTAGAAAACATACTTCCTCTGTACGAGCAGGTACAACAAGAACTGAATCAGCAGTAAAATCTATGCAGCATACAAAACCAGCGCCTGGCTGACGGGTATCTCCCGCCGGTCAGGCGCTTTCGCATCGAAAATTATTTTCACTGAGATTAATGATATTGTGGGTCCAGCCCGGAATCATCTGAATTGCCTCAATCTTATCTCCGGAAACCTCAAACTCCACCATCTCTCCGGTATTGATATTACGCTCCTGAATCAAGCCGTGACCGGCAACTACAATAAACAGCTCCCACTTAGAGTTGTGCCAATGCTGGCCCTTTGTGATGCCCGGCTTGGAGATGTTAATGCTGACCTGACCGCAATCCTCGGTATGTACAAGCCACCTTTTTGTTGTTCCTAAAAGACTATCAAAAAACTTTAACCTTTTCTCTAACATTTTGGCAAATATAGAATCTCATGTACGCTATATCAACTTTTCCAATGTTAATACTCTTTCTAGAAATTCTTCAAAATCATCAGCGTACTGTTTAAGCGCAAAATATATCTTTTCTACCGAATCACCATATCCCTTTTTTATCGTAGCCACATTTTCATCTTCATCTATATTATTAATCAATTGCATTATCTCCTCATTAGACATAAGCAAACGATGTAAACTTCTTTGTGCGGAGACAAGCGAACTATTAAGTACCGGATAACCGATAAACGCTAAATACTGTGCATTTTTTATTTCCCTTTTTCCTCTTCGCTTTGCTTCCGGTGGAATTAATTGTACTAACTCACTTTTCGCTATTTTAAAATAATGTGTCGCTTGTGATAGATAATTAACACCTAAGTCCACATTTAAATTATCTTTAACACTACTGCTTCTCTTCAGATATGCAATATACTTATTCTCAAAACTGATAGCAATATATATATGATTTACAATTTTTTTATGAAAATATGCATGCCCCAACTTTTTTTCTCTCAACAATCTCCGTTTATTCCAACATGCATCAAATAACCATTTTCCAACAATCACAAGCAAATTTAAAACAAGATAAACAACAACAAAAACGCAAATACATATTGCACTTGTCTTTAAGTCTAATATAAGTTCTTTCTCGTCTGTCGCAGAGGGCAATTGTAGTAATGAAGTAATAAGTATTGATAGACTAATTTTGATTACTTCTAAAAAAATAGTAAAAGATATTCCTTTTAAACGTTGCTTCTCCAAATCCTGAAGTCCGTCAAATATCTCCAACTCAACCAATTCATTCACTTTGCTTGAAGTGTATGTTTTACTGCCAGGCATACTTCTTACCCCCTCTCGTCTAACCCTTTCTGAATTTCGCCATATGTCACATTCGCTAAAAGCTTTGGAATAATGCTTTCCCCCTTCGGCGATTGCGACAAAACATCGTATTGAAAGCGGATAAACTTTCTAAAGGTATTCCTCGTAGCTGCATTTCCTCCATGGCAACTTAGATAGGTTCCCGTACTCTCTGTTTCTCCCCACTTATCAGCCAAATGATTCAAAAAGGCCTCCCTCACTTGTGCCAAATTATCTTCAAAAAAAACAAGTTCAAACATTACATTTTGGATTTTCAATCCACATAACGGATACATAGCAGGCTTCCCAATACCGCTATACCCTAATTTCCTTATCTGCTTTCGTGATACATGCTTCTTATCATTTAATTCTGTAGAGTTTATTCTATCTCTAATAAACGCATGTGCCCTATTAATATACGACCATATCGTCTTATCGCCTAAATCTTTATATAGTAAATGATTCTGTTTAACATATTGCCCAAAATCATCACTGCCTACTTCTTTGGAATACATCAAATATGCTCCCAGAAACATCGATAAACTATGAAATTCATTACTTAAACTTTGTGGTACAATATCTGCTGAAAACTTACCATAAATATACTTTCCCATTGTTAAGCGCTCCTCTTTTGTTTTTGTGTCTACTTATTGCGCATTCGCTTTAAAGTCATTCTACCACAAAAAATCAAAAAAAATCAACCACAATCCTAAACGTCAAATCATCCGCAATCCGCTTACGATCTTACACGTCATACCTTCCTCTGGCGTCTACCTTCATCTTTATGACGTACTTAAACTTGTACAAGAAATCGTACCCAATGTTACTATCCT
>JAFTPY010000124.1 GCA_017463035.1 Lachnospiraceae bacterium | reverse complement strand
GGTATGATATCTCCTTGATACGGACAATTGTTTTTATGGCGCGAACACGAAAGGAGAATACCCCTTGGCAGAAGAAAAATTCTATATTGTAAAGAAAAAAGCGGTGCCTGAGGTATTGTTACAGGTGGTGGAAGCAAAACGGCTCTTGGATTCCGAGCGGGTGCTTACGGTACAGGAGGCAACGGAGGCGGTTGGAATCAGCCGCAGCTCCTTCTACAAATATAAGGATGATATTTTTCCGTTCCATGAAAATAACAGGGGCCGGACCATTACCTTTATGCTTCAGATGGATGATGAGCCGGGACTTTTGTCTGTGGTATTGGGAGAAATTGCGAAGAGTCATGCAAACATCCTGACGATTCATCAGGCAATTCCAATCGGAGGCATCGCATCCCTTACCATTTCCGTAGAAATGCGACCGGAAACAGAGGAAGCAACGGTATTGGTAGAACGTATGGAAGCGATTTCGGGTGTACACTATATTAAAATTTTGGGCAGAGAATAAACGACGGAGGCAAATGATATGAAAATTGCAGTATTAGGATACGGCACCGTAGGTTCGGGTGTGGTAGAAGTATTAAATCAGAATAAGGACAGCATCGCAAAGCGTGCCGGCAAGGAAATTGAAGTAAAGCACGTACTGGATTTGCGTGATTTCCCGGGAGACCCGGTGCAGGATATATTGACCCATGATTTCCAGGATATTTTAAATGATCCGGAAGTAGAGATTGTAGCGGAAGTAATGGGCGGTGTAAAGCCGGCATATGATTTTGTGAAGGCTTGCCTTATGAACGGCAAGAGTGTATGTACCTCCAACAAGGAGCTGGTGGCAAAGCATGGCGCAGAGCTTTTAGAGATTGCAAAGCAGAATAAGTTAAACTTCTTATTCGAGGCAAGCGTAGGCGGCGGTATTCCGATTATCCGTCCGTTAAACCAGTCTTTGACCGCAGATGAGATTATGGAAATTACCGGTATTTTAAACGGTACCACCAACTATATTTTAACCCAGATGCGTGATTTCGGTTCCGATTTTGATACGGTACTTAAGGAGGCACAGAGACTGGGCTACGCAGAACGTAATCCGGAGGCTGACGTAGAAGGTTATGATGCATGTCGTAAGCTTGCGATTCTTACCTCTCTTGCTTACGGTAAGCAGGTGGATTTCGAGGATATTTATACCGAGGGTATTACGAAGATTACCTCCGAGGATATGAAGTATGCGGATAGTTTGGGATGTGCGATTAAGCTCCTTGGTATGGGCAATCGTCAGGGCGATAAGTTCTTCGCTATGGTGGCTCCGCGTATGATTAATAAGAATCATCCGCTTTACAGTGTAAATGATGTATTTAACGGTATTTTAGTAAAGGGCAACATGCTGGGTGATGTGATGTTCTACGGTCGCGGCGCAGGTAAGCTTCCGACCGCCAGTGCGGTAGTTGCGGATATCGTGGATGCGGCTAAGCATGTAGGTACCAACATTATGACCCTTTGGAGCAATAAGAAGCTGGCCCTGTCTTCCTGCGACGAGGCAGAGAACGTATTCCTTGTACGTGTACCGGCAGAGGAGAAGGATGCGGCTGTGGCAGCCTTCGGTAATGTAAAGGAAGTGAAGGCAGAGGGTGTGACCGGTGAGTTCGCATTCTTAACCGAAAAGATGACAGAGGCAGCCTTTGCGGAGCAGAGCAAGAAGGTTACCGTAAAGAATCGTATTCGTGTAGAAGCTTAAGGAAAGAAGGAAATAGATATGAAGTATATTGTAGTTTTAGGTGACGGTATGGCGGATGAACCGATTGCGGAAATCGGCGGCAAGACTCCGCTTGCACATGCAAACACCCCGATGTTGGATGAACTGGCAGGAAAGTCTGTTGTAGGATTGTCCGCAACCATTCCGGAGGGTATGAGCCCGGGAAGCGATACCGCAAACTTAGCGGTGCTGGGTTACAATCCGAAGAAATATTACACCGGACGTTCTCCGCTGGAAGCTCTTTCCATCGGTGTGCCGATGAAGGATACGGACATTGCCCTTCGTTGTAATATCGTTACGGTATCCGAGGAGGATGTACCGTATGCCGAGAGAACCATTATTGACCACAGCTCCAGTGAAATTTCCACGGAGGATGCGGCTGTTCTTTTAGAGGCGGTAAAGAAGGAGTTACAGGACGATATCTACAGCTATTATGTAGGTACCAGCTACAGACATCTTTTAATCTGGGATAAGGGCCAGGTGGTACCGCTTACTCCGCCTCACGATATTTTGGGTAAGGTCATCGGCGACTATCTTCCGAAGGAGGATAAGCTTCGTGAGATGATGGAGAAGAGCTATGATATTTTAAATAACCATCCGCTTAACGTGGAGCGTGCCAAGAAGGGCTTACATAAGGCAAATTCTATCTGGTTCTGGGGCGCAGGTACCAGACCGGCACTGGACAGCTTCGAAGAAAAGACCGGCAAGAAGGGCGTTATGATTTCTGCGGTAGACCTGCTCAAGGGTATTGCCATCGGCGCAGGCATGAAGGTCATCGAAGTGCCGGGAGCCGACGGTACCTTACATACCAACTATGTGGGTAAGGCACAGGCTGCGGTAGATGCACTGACGAAGGACGGTTATGATTTCGCCTATGTACATGTAGAGGCTCCGGATGAAATGGGTCATCAGGGAAGCTTGCCGAACAAGTTAGAGGCGATTGAATCTTTAGATGCAAAGGTTATCCGCACGGTGGTGGAAGGTATGAAGGCTGCGGGCGAAGAGTTCCGTCTTCTTGTAATGCCGGATCATCCGACTCCGATTCGTTGTCGTACCCATACCTCCGATCCGGTACCGTTCTTGCTGTATGACAGTACCATGGAGCGCAGACGCATCGGTTTCTACAACGAAGAAGAAGCAAAGGCTTCCGGTATTTTATATCCGGAAGGCTATAAGTTAATCGATACCTTGTTTGAAAGGTAAATCAGCCGTGAAACGGAAGTTTGCCCCCGGAGAGTCCAAAATGGATTCTTTGGGGGCTTTTACGTGCAGGCAGGTGCTTCGCACCTTGCCCCCACCTCGCGACCTTGTCGCTCGGTCGTGGGCGCGTTCGCATAATCAGAGAGTTTCGGAAACAAGTTTCCAAACTCTCTTCTATGCTCACTTTGCCTGCACGAATGTTAACAAAAAAGACAAAATATATTCAATATTTATTGTGGAATATGATGGTTTTTTATGATAAAATGTAATGCGGGTGCGTTTTTGGGAGGAAGATTCAGGAACATCAATTAGGAGGTTACAATGGGAAGGAAAAGGTTTTATGCAGGAGCGATTTTGGTCTCCTGTATGCTCACGCTGTGCGGGTGTAATTTGAAGCAGGAAGACGATAAAGCGTCAATTCTTGTGTCGAATGATGCGATGAGTTCATATGAGATGACCACAGCACAGAAGGGGAAGATTCAAAAAACAAAGGTACTTGTGGCAAATTACCAGCAGGTAAGGTCCGAGAATTTATCGTTTCAGGTAAACGGTCGCCGTTTAGAGGGCGTGTATGTATCTATGGGTGATACGGTAGAGAAGGGGGATTTGCTGGCAGAAGTATACTGCGACGATGAGAAAAAGGAACTTGCAAATCTGGAGTATCAGATGAAAACGCAGGAAATGAAGATAGAGCATTTGCAGGTACAGAAGGAACTGGAGCTTACCCAGTTGTCCCGTAAAAAAGGAACCATGTCGGCTACGGAATATGAGGCAAGCGTAGCGGCAGTGGAGGATAAATATCGTGTACAGACAGAGGATTTGGAAGACGCCATTTATGTGGAGCGTATGCAGTATGATGAACTGTATTGGTTTGTAGAGGGCTGTAAAATTTATGCAACCATGGACGGCACGATTACTTATTTGCGGGATACCGGCAGCGGCTTTGTTTCCTGGGGCGGAAACAAGGTCTTAACCATCAGCGACAGCGCAGAGTGTGCGTTTTTGTGCGATGATGTGGAATATGCGTCTTACTTTACCGTAGGCGATACCTATGTATTTGAGACCAGTAACGGGATAGAGTACGAGACTGTATTGACCGAGGTAGACGAAGAAGAAAAAATTATGCGGTTTGAGCTTACGATACCGCAATACAATATGACATTGGGACAGAGAGTGCTGTATTCCCTTGTACTGGATGAGAAGGAGGATGCACTCAGTATTCCGAAGAACGCAGTATATTATGCCGGAGACAAGGCATATGTTTACTACTTTGACGAGGAAGGGAACCGGCAGATTAAGAGCATAACGGTAGGTCTGCAGGCGGATTCCCGTGTGGAAGTGTTAGAGGGACTGACAGAAGGCGAAGAAGTAATTTTGCGTTAACAGGAGGACGATATGAGAAAGAAAAGAAGCGGATTGTATCCGGTGGCAGCGGCACTTGTGATTTTGGGGCTTGCCGGCTGCGGAACGCGGGATGCAATGCAGAAGGAAATAGAATTATTGACACCGGTAGAAGCGGTAGTGGATATTGAGACCGTAATGTACCGGGATTTGTATACAATGACCACAAGGGATGCGGAGCTGGCTCCGTATAATGAGGAGCTTTCCTTTGAGGCGGGCGGAAGAATTTCAAAGCTTTATGTAGAACTGGGAAGCGAAGTAAAAGCCGGAGATTTGTTGGCAGAGCAGGAAGAGGAAGGCGTAGTGAATAACGCAGGCAATGCCTTAAATAAGTATTTGTCCGAGAAGAAGGTTTATATGGACACGGTAAAGGCGGCAAAAAGGAAGTTGGCGGCAAATCCGGGTAAGGAAGAAAAGGAATGGCAGGAGCTTTTGATAGCGCAGGCAGAAGAACTATGGGTGATGCAGGAACCGCAGCTCTGGGCTGCCTGGGAAGAAGCCAGATCCAAAGTGGGCAAGAGTCAGATTTTTGCACCGTGTGACGGTGTGATTACGGCCTGCTTAAGCGAAGGAACCACTGTTTCTGCGGGACAACCGGTTTTGGCACTGGCTGATACGAATCGGTTGTATGTTACCGTAGGAAGTTATTTGTCTCCGGCCGATTACAGTAATTATGAAGAAATTTATGCGATTGTAAACGGGAAAGAAACGGAAGTTACCTACATAGAAGAGTTAATGGAAGAGGAAGGCTTGTATACCTATTACTCCGCAGCGGATTATAACGGGGCACGGATGGGAGATTATGTTCTTGTTTGTATGAAGAGTAATTATCATGACCATGTGCTTTCCATTCCGAGTAAGGCAATTTATCGTGACAGCAGCGGCAGCTACGTATATTTGCTGGACGGGGATATCCGGGTGCGTCGTGATGTTGTAACCGGATATAGCAGTGATGTGTATGTGGAAATTTTAGAAGGCTTGCAGGAAGGAGACAGGGTATATGTTAAAAATTAAGCGTGGAATGAAAACGGTGCTTGCCCTGACCCTTTGTGTGGTGATGGGAACCTGTGCGGCGGCACCGGCAACCGGTTCGGAAGAAAACGGTGGGTCTGCGGAAAATGCCGGTTTGACGATACAGAAGGAAAAAAGCTCCGAGACTTTGTATGCGGGAGCATTGGAATCTACCTCCTCCGGAACCCAGAAGTTTACCACGGTCCGTCGCGGTGATTTTGTAATACGGGAAAAGGCGGACGGAGAGGTGGTTTATCCGGATAAGAAGACGGTTCGTTATTACTTCCCGTACGGCACTACCTACTACATGGAAGCTGTGGGATTGGAAAACCCGAATAAGAAAGAGGGAGATGCAATTGCACGAATTCATGTGGAAATCGATGAAATACAGCTGGCGCGTACGGAACGTCAGTTACAGCGTATGGAGGAACGCGGCGGAGAGGCCGGTGCTGCTTACGAAGAGACTTTAAAGTCATTTATAGAGATGAAGGAAGCTTTGGAAACAACGGAAATCGTGATGGAGGAGGACGGTATCCTGTTGGAACAGGAATTTCCTCGTTTCAGATCCCAGATTTCTTCTTATACCATTGTGGTGGCGAACCCGAAGGAACGTTTGATTCAGGTGAATAATGAAACTAAGAAGTTCCGTTATGGCCAGAATGTAACGGTAACCGCAAAAATCGACGGAAAGACCCATACCGGAACCGGAACCGTAATTCCGGCGTCTCCGGGAACCGTGTCTGAGGAATTGTCGGGAACCTCAGCTTTGGTTCGCCTGGATGAAGAGAGTGAATATTTGTATGACGGTGCTGATATTTCCGTATATGTGGAGACTGTTCACATGAAGGATGTATTGCTTTTGGATGCAAATGCGGTGTTTATGTCCAACGGAACACAGATGGTGAAAATAAAGGATGAGTACGGACTGCACGCAGTCGGCTTCACGTTCGGACGTAAAACGGAGTCGGTGTACTGGGTGGTTGACGGTCTGGAAGAGGGCGCACAAATATTAGTTCAATAATAGGAGGATTCCATGTTTCGGTTTATGTTACAAAAACTCAGACACAAAAAATGGCTTGCCTTGTGTCTGTTAATCGGTAATATTCTGCTGGTAGCGGTTGCTGCGGGATATCCGATGTATAAGGATGCTTCTTTGCAGCGCATGCTCTCGGACGAGTTTGAAGCGTTTGCGGAGAAAAACGGGGTTCACGCAGGCTTAATCACCATGTCTTCCACGGCGCGTAAAGGTGAGTTCCGGGAGGATTTTCTGGCACTGGAGGAGTATTCCCGGCGCGTATGCGATGAATTGGGCGTAGAGCAGTTACAACACGTGGCGAATATCAGCCTTTCCTTTGCAAACGGTGAGTCTGCGCTGGCACGTACGGAAGGGAAGAAGAGAGATTTAAAGATTTCTACGCTGTCCGATTTGCCGGCCCACAGTGAGGTGATTTCCGGCGCTATGTACGGAGACGAGATTACTTCCGATGGATATATGGAAGCGGTGGTGACGGAAGCGGCACTGTTGCAGCAGAAGTTTATTCTGGGAGAGGAAATGACGTTTTCCTCTGTAAAGGATCTTGATGGTGAGCCGTTAAAGGTTCGTATCGTGGGTATTATTAAGAGCAACGGAGTGCAGGATGCTTATTGGGCAGCATCTCCGGAAACCTACGATACCAGCATTTTTGTATCGGAAGTTTTGTTTGATCAGATGTTCCGCGGAGACCGTATGAACTTGTACAATCTGAATGCTACCTGGTATGTGGTCAGTGACTGCGATACTCTGCATCAGGAGGATGCGGCAGCGGCAAAGGAGCGCATTGACAGCTTGTTGGAGCTTCAGAGTGCCAGCAAGATGATTTCCTGTGACGGTTACGAAGAGGTTTTGGACGAGTTTGTGGGAAAAGAAAAGAAAATCAACGCAACGCTGGTGATTTTACAGGTGCCGGTGCTGGCATTGCTTGCGGCGTTCCTGTTTATGATTTCCGGTCAGATGCTTTCCATGGAGCAGAGCGAGATTTCTCTTTTAAAGAGCCGTGGTGCAGGCAAGGGACAGATTATCGGATTGTATTTTATGCAGAATCTGGTATTGGCGGGTATTTCCTTTGTGGTAGGTTTGCCGCTGGGAATTTACCTTTGCAAGATTATCGGTTCTTCCACGGCGTTTTTGGAGTTCGGTGCCAGAAGAGATTTGCCGGTACAGCTGACGGGTGAAGCATTCTTGTATGCGGGAGTGGCCATTGCGGCTTCGGTATTGCTTACCCTGATTCCGGTATTTAAGTACAGCGGAGTTTCTATCGTTCATGTAAAGCGAAAGAAGGCACGTTCTGAGAAGAAGTTCTGGCAGAAGCTGTATCTGGATGTCATTGCTGTGGGTGTGGCTGTGTACGGTTTTTACAATTTCTCCCGCAGTATGGATAAATTGACGGAGAGCGTTATGGCGGGTGAACCGTTGGATCCGTTGTTGTATTTTTCCGCATCCTTGTTTATTCTCGGTGTGGGTATGCTGTTCTTGCGTATCCAGCCGTTGATGATTAAAGTATTGTTCCTGATTCGTAAGAAGAGTCTGAGCCCGGCGGGGTATGCTTCTTTCCTACAGACCATCCGTACCGGAGCAAAGCAGCAGTTTGTCATGCTGTTCCTTATTCTTACGGTGGCACTGGGTATTTTTAATGCTACGGTAGCCCGTACCATTATTGCCAATGCGGAGCAGAACACTACCTACCTGACCG